>CAWBXL010000046.1:0-15173 GCA_963792305.1 uncultured Acidobacteriaceae bacterium
ACACCTTTTCGTAGTAGCGGGCTCATCGCTGGATGTCAGTGACCGTGAGAAAATGGGCAATCTCAGCAACTTAGAACTTCGATCCGAAATTGTCGCTCAGGCGACACAAACCACCCGGTGACATAAGGCTGTCACACTGCATTCGCGCACTCAATTCACTTCCATCTGTTTCAAAAAATCGATCAAAGCGAAGGAACCCTCCTCAGGCAAATTGACACGAAAATCTAGGCAATACCATCGTCTAATTGCTTTACTCTTCTCACGTCTGGCCTAATCGCAATCGCTGAGATGGATGTTGATCGGGCTTAAAAAAACATTTTGCGAGGAGAACACTCATGTCTGAGCTTGTGACGAAATCTGGAGCGCAAGAGCAACCACAACAGAACATAGAAGAACGCACCGCCGTGGAACGCATCGCAGGCTTTTCCATCGTCGGGTCAGCCTTGGCCGCAATCGCCATCCTCGTCGCCACGGTCGTTTATGCGCAAGTTCAAGACAAGTACTCTCTGAAATCGCCGAGCGGAATCGCGTTCTCCGACTTCCGGGGATACGAGGACTGGTCTGTCGTATCTTCCGCCCGGACCGACGAGATCCTCAAGGTCCGGCGTCATCGAGGCACAGGAGGACAAGTTGCCTAATTGACGTTAACAGGCGTTATGACCAACGGACAGTCACTGAGTGAAATGGCGATTTATCGCCAACTGACATTAGCTTCCGAGTGGCCGACAATTCGGAAGCCGTGTCAGGGCATCGTCATCGCCGCGGTTTGTTGCCGGAGACGAATTGCGGCCTGTGCGCGAATGATCTTCTCTTGTTTGGGTTAAACACCAGTCTGTCTTTCATCATCTGGTTCAACTGTTCACGCCTCCATTTGGGCTGCATGATGCCGTTTGCCGGACGCCCCTCTGGGTCGAGTAGCAGGTGCCCGATCTCATGCACGATCACGCTCCCCAGTAGAATCGGCGCCTCGTAATCTACTTCGTCCTCATGGGCGATGCGCCTTGCATAGTCGTAAAACACGTTAGCCCGCGCGGGGGCGACTGCAAAGCCGAGAACCTCATCACTCAAACTGTTTCCCTGGGGGCTGTTCAGGACGCGGAGGCGTATATCCCATGTCGTAATCTCAGCGGCGCAGGCGCGGTCGGCCCCCGGTGAGCGGGATCCGTTTTAAATTCTTCAGAACTCCGAGAGAACGCGCTGTAACGTCGGCGCTCGACAATCGACGCCGAGATCGTTGAGTTGTTAACCCACAGCTCAGAAATTGCCAGACCGGATGAAATTTTCGGGATGGAGTTGACAAGGAGTCGATCGCACTCTGGCAGTCGACTCGGTCGACTGGCAGGTCAGTGCGGGCGGATCGACCAACCGAAGCAATAAAAAGGCATCGGACAGTTTACGTTCCTCCTCTCGGAATTCTTCATTTCCCGCTGCCTTGTCGCCCTAGGTCCCAGGTCACGGTGTTGCTTGACGTGCCGTTGCCGTACATGCCGCCGTGGCTCTTATCGTCCCTCACGGAGCCGTGCAACTGGTTGGAATCGCTGAACTTTCCACGCAGCGCATTGCCGAAACACGGAGCTATGACGAGGGGACTGTCTTACCGCCCGGCAATTGCCGCCGTCACGTCCGCACATAGCTCCCTGAATTTTCCCCTCAGCCCTAAAATCATAGTCCGCGCTGATGGAATAGGTTCCGTTGTTCTGGTTCAAGAAAACCTCGACTTTCGCGGGGGATGTGTCCTCCAGCGTTCCCATCCCCATGAGAGCTGTTGCTAATGATCAATGTTTTCACCCCGCCGCGCAGCGCCGGCTGTCTGTTCACTCCGAAACTCGACGATGAGGCAAAACCGTGGGCGGTCCCCACGCCATTCTATTACATCAATGGTTATGCGCGTCACCGAAGAATCGGAGAACGTCTGGACTTCGACATTACCTCCGTCGTGGGCTTCTTGCGTACAACTAATCTCACCGCTCCAGCCAGTCCCCAGGCCCGCTTCCCACTCTCCCTCGGTATTGCCGGCGCGAGAAGTTGCCTTCACACGGAAGCCCGCGTTCGGGACCTTTTTGTCTGGGGCCACATAGGTGAACTTCATCGGTGCTCGCACATCCGACCCCACGCCCTCCGGGACGACGGTTCCTGCGTAGGCATGCGCATCGCCGAAATTCGCCTTCACGCTTTGGCCGGCTTTGGTTTTCACTTCGGCTTTTACGGTTACCTGAGCACCCAGTGCCACAGTGTTGCTCGGTGGATTGAAAGCGATCTGTGCGCATTGGCCCCGGGTCCACTTGGTTTGGGCCACCGAATAGTAGATGCCGCCCCAAAAGGTGAGCGCGTGGCCGATGCCTACCGCTTCGCCATAGTGACCTTTGAGAGGATCGCCACCGGTGAAAGTCCCAAAATTGGGAAGGTCCATTGTTCTGGGAACGTAGAAGGGAATGGTGATGTGCTGCGGGACATTGCTGCCTGCCGAGCTAGCGATCGCGCCATGGCCCTGGTCTTGGTGCCCGCCCGACTGGTCAAAAGTATAGTCAATCTCAGCGGTGACCGGACCTTCCAGATATCCACTGTCGCCCACCTGGCCTTTGTAGGTCGCATTGGCGCGCGTTGCGATGTGGAGGGTATTGGTTCCATCTGTACTATCGAAGGTCACGGAAAGCACGCCCGTCCCCTCGGCCGTGCCATCCGCCGCCGGACAGGTTTTGATTTGATTGCCAAGGGTGAAGTGCAGGGTGACGGTCTTGCCTTCGTATGCCCCCGTGCCTACAGCCTTCTTGCCCCCGGTGTGGGTGTAGCCCTCATAGCCCGCAGGCGCCGGGCCCCCACCATCCGGTTCCTGGGTGATCAGATAACCCTCGTTCGGCCCTGGAAAGTGAGCTTGCACCTCACCCCAGCCGGGGAGTGGAAATAGGACGAAACCAACAGCGACGAGTGCGACAATCATGGCACACCGCATAGCATTCCTCCTTGGACAAAAGGGAAAGGCAGCCATCTGTAACTAATGAACTCCGGAAGTGGTAGCCGTGACCTTGAGCTGGTAGCCGGGGCTGGCTGAAGTCCACGTTACCCCACCTACTACGGCATAAAGTCCCGTGCCATCGAGGTCCACAACTACCTGCTTTGAAGACACTCCACGGACGGTGGAGGAAGCCATAACAGGACCGCCAGGATAGCGGTACACGTACAGGTCGAAGTCCGAGCCGCAATCAAGGCCGCTAAGCTGGATCGTCGCGCTTACATTGGTGCTGCTCTTGACTTCGAAATAGTTATTGTCGTTTTCCGAAAGTAGGTTCCCAGTCCATGTGATGTTTCCTCCCGGTATAACCTGCAACAGTCTCGCGGTGGAAAATGTATGGCTGCCCTGGTCGCTGATTGCTCCCTGGGCTGACGTGCCACAGTGAGTCGTGCTCGAGGAGAGCGAATTCTTACGGCTAGGATCTTTTACTGCGGTCATACCGCCAGACTGAAGCGGAGCCGTGCCATCGGGTGCAGCGTGTACAGCCGGGCCTTGGGAAGTGACCGCGACTGGAGCAGCAGACTCGGCTGTGGCATCAGCCGATGACCCTGCGGTCGTCGTGGTAGCCGTGACCTTGAGGTGGTAGCTGGGGCTGGATGAATTCCATGTTACCCCACGTACTACGGCATAAAGTCCCGTGCCATCGAGGTCCACAACTACCTGTTTTGAAGACACTCCACGGACAGTGGAGGAGGCGACAGCAGGGCCGCCAGGATCGTTGAAGACGTATAAGTCGAAGTCCGAGCCGCAATCAAGGCCGCTAAGCTGAACCGTTGCGCTTATAGCTGTGCTGCTCTTGACTACGAAATAGTTGTTGTCGTTTTCCGAAAGCAGGTTACCGTACCAATAGATGCTTGGTCCCGGTGTAACCTGCAACAGTCTCGCGGTGGAAAATGTATGGCTGCCCTGGTCGCTGATTGCTCCCTGGGCTGACGTGCCACAGTGAGTCGTGCTCGAGGATTGCGAATTCATACGGCCAGGATCTTTTACTACGGTCATACCGCCAGACTGAAGCGGAGCCGTGCCCTCAGGATTTCCTACTTGCGCAGGTTGGAAGCTTCCGGCGGCACCAAGAGGAATTGGGTTCGAGCTAGCTGTGCCGGTTGCTGCGCTGCTTGTCATCTGGGCGTCATGCGACGAAGAGCTTACCGGCACATTTGGTCCTGACTCGCGTAGTGCCGGCTTCCCTCTTGAGAATTGCCATTTGCAGACTGCTGTCGAGGGTTGCACGCCGAGTCCGAGATCGCCAGCGAGTCGCTCGACCGGGACTTTAAGTGTGCCGCTGAGATTGGAATCTGGACTAGTTATGATCCAGGGCAGTTGCCACTCGAAAGCGGGGAAGCTGACCGCGCTTGGCTGCTCCGCCGAGCCATTCATGAATGCCTGGCGAGTGCCCGCCATTCCATTGGGCAGGCTCTTTTGCGAATGCCACTGGCGGATGATGAATGCGCCATCCTGGGCACGAATGAACATCGCAATCGGGGCGCTGGTAGACGGGACATTGATGTTCCACTGAGCGTTCGTTGTGCGTAGTCCTTGCGACATCTGACGCATTCCCTGGCCTGCGGCTGTCCAGGTCGCGGGATAAATATGGATATCGCCGTTGCCGGATGGTGGCTCACCAGTCAGTGTCCAAGTTTGTGTCTCATGCCGAACGTGGCCTGAGTCTTGTATGTCAAGCTGGCACTGGATCTGACCAGACCAGGAACCGTCAGCCGGGCTGGCTTGGCCCGACACATCTTGGGAGTCGACGACCACGACGGCAATTCCCAGCAACAACATCGCACGCAGGATCGAAAAAGCAAACGTTGGATAATGGCTCCGCATGTTGGTCACCCGATAGGAAATACGTGGCGCTACTTCTTCGTCACTTCCGTCAGGATGGTGTTGGCCGCCTGTTGAATCAACGGAGTCAGAACGTCTTCCCCGTCTGACTTCGCTTTGCCCTTAAGCGTGTTTTCCAGCTTGGCTGTAGGTTGTCCCGTGGGAAACAGGTGGTATTCGACGGTGACGTCGTCTTTGGACTTGATCTGGCCGTTGAATCCGGCAAGCTGATTCATCGCCTGTTGCTGCGCGGCTTGCGCAGCCGTCTGCATAGCGGCGCCGGCGGCCTGGCTGGCAATCATCCCGCCCATGCCTCCGCCCATGCCGGCCATGGGAACCATGCTGCTCATGGGCCCGGCTGCCTTCATGAATTTGCCGAAGCCTCCGCCGCTGTGTTTCACGGCGACGCCGGAGAACAGGATGTAATCGCACTGTTTCTGTTGGGCCTCGGCCTGCAGTTGGATTGGGATACGCGAATCGAGTGCCGTGATCTCAACGGCTGGGCCATTCATGACGTAGATGATGGCGTTGCGGATGGGAGTGCCGTAGTCCGCCTGGGCGTTGTTTCCCTGCCCCAACTGGGCCTGGGCAGGAGCGACGCCGATGCGAATTTTACCCGGAGCCTTCGGGCCGAGTGCCTGCGGCAATGCGACTCCAGACCCGGTGACCGGTTGCTGCTGCATACCGGGCATGCTGTTGTATTGGCCTCCCATGTCCTGTTGCATCATGGCTGTCTGCTGCGCCTGGGCCAGCAAGGCGTTGTCGGCGTAGCCAAAAAATCCCGAGAAGCAAAGAACGAATAGCGGGACGATGAAAGAGCAGTTTTTCGCGAACGGGTTCATGGTTGTCTCCTGAGGAGGCCAAGCCGGGACGGATGCGCAGCGAAGTGCCCCCAGTCGCTCGGTCACGGCGTTCCTATCTCGTAATGTGAGAAATGCAGGGAAATTGGCTCAAAAAAAATTGACAAAGAAAATTGCCGCTCGGCATTCTCTGCCGCCCTCAATTTGGTTCAACGCGTTGATGCACCACGAGCAATAGTCGAGTGGCCTTGTTTTTCAAGCGATTGACACCAATCCGGAAGGCGAATAAGCTCTTCGCCCAAGCGCACCCTACTGGCCGCTTGGGGCTAATTCTTGCAGTCGGAACCTGTCAGTCCGGTGACCCAGCTATTGGTTCGTTGGCGGGATGGCGACCGCGCCGCCCTGGAACAACTCATGCCGCTCGTCTATGACGAGCTGCGCCAGCTGGCCACCCGCTATCTTCGTCACGAACGCAGCGAACACACTCTGCAAAGTACCGCCCTGGTCCACGAGGCCTACTTGCGGCTGGCGGGACAGAATCCCCCCCAGTGGCAGAACCGCGCTCATTTCTTTGGCATTGCGGCGCGTATCATGCGGCAGATCCTGGTAGAACACGCGCGTCGGCGCAACGCGGACAAACGTGGAGCGGGCGTCTGTCGCTTAAGCCTCGACAGCACCATCGACTTTGCCCAGCAGACAGACGTCGACATACTGGAGTTGGATCGCGCGCTTTCCGAACTCTCCGACTTGGACGAACAACAGAGCCGTATCGTGGAGCTGCGCTTCTTTGCGGGGTTGACGATCGAAGATACTTCCGAAGTGCTGGGCATCTCTCCCGCCACAGTTAAACGCGAATGGCTGACAGCGCGAATCTGGCTCCATCGCGCCATAACCGGAGAAGCACGGGCATGAACGCCGAGCAATGGCGGCGGGTAAAGCCCTTACTGGAAACAGCAGTGTCTCTTGCGGCGGTGGAGCGGGCGGCGTTCCTGGACCGTGCTTGCGCAGGAGATCCCGGGTTGAGGAAGGAACTGGAATCCCTGTTATCGTCGCATGAGCGGTTGGACACCTCTTTCCTGAAGGCACCCGCCGTCGACCTCACGCGTGAGATTGCTCCTGCGGTGGTCCGCGCTGGACGCAAGGTTGGGGCCTACCAGATCGTTGAGGAGATCGGCCACGGGGGCATGGGAGAGGTGTACAGAGCCTTTCGAGCCGATGGGCATTATTCGAAGGAAGTCGCGGTCAAGATGGTACGCGGCGGCGCCGACTCAGCTTCCGTGCAGGAACGGTTCCGCAACGAGCGGCAAATCCTGGCTTCGCTGGATCACCCCAACATCGCACGACTGTTGGATGGGGGCACGACCGATGACGGCGTCCCCTATCTCGTCATGGAACTTGTGGAGGGGATGCGGATTGACACCTATTGTGAAAAGCACCGGCTGACTATCCCGGAGCGGCTTCAGTTGTTCCGGCAGGTGTGCAGTGCCGTGCAGTATGCCCACCAGCACCTCGTCATCCACCGCGACCTCAAGCCCAGCAACATTCTTGTGACCGAGGACGGAGTGCCCAAGCTGCTGGACTTCGGCATCGCAAAGCTGCTGGATGAAGCGGCAGCGGGCGGCGGTGAGTTCACCCTGACCGGATTTCAGCTTTTGACCCCGCAGTATGCCAGTCCGGAGCAGGTCAGGGGCGAGAGTATTACGACCGCGAGCGATGTCTATTCCCTCGGCGTGGTGCTCTACGAATTGCTGACCGGACACAGCCCATACCAGGGGCACTGTGCCGACCCGCCGGGGACGGCCCGCGCAGTGTGCGAGGTCACGCCTCCGCGGCCAAGCACAGCCGTTCTCGCCGCCGCTTCTGGCGCGGGCGCAGACCATCTCGGGCTGCCCGAAAAACGTGCGAAGCAGTTGCAAGGTGACCTCGACAATATCGTCTTGATGGCATTGCGTAAAGAACCGCAACGCCGCTACCTCTCAGTGGAGCAACTTGCCGAGGACATTCGACGGAACCTGGAAAATCTGCCTGTTGCAGCGCGCAGCGACACTGCCCACTATCGCGCCAGGAAGTTTGTGGCCCGGCACAAGGCGGGTGTCGCGGCGTTTGCCGCCGTGGCCGTGGTTCTGATGGCTGGATTCGTTGTGACCGTGCGCGCCAGGCGCCTGGCGGAAACGCGCTTCAACGATGTGCGCAGCCTGGCAAATTCACTGATCTTTGATGTGCACGACTCGATCAAAGATCTGCCGGGTTCGACGCCCGCCCGAAAGATCATCGTGGACCGCTCGCTGCAGTATCTCAACGTACTGGCTCAGCAGTCCAGCGGCGACGTTGGATTGCAGCGTGAACTCGCAACCGCCTACGAAAAGGTGGGCTCGGTCCAGGGTGACTACCTGGAGAACAATCTCGGGGATAACGAAGGCGCAATGGCCAGCTACCTGAAGGCGCTCGCGATCCGCCGGCAGATTGACGCCGGTTCGAATGATTTGAACGACCACCTTGCCTTGGCACAGGTTTATCGATTTGTTGCCAACCAACAATGGGCCATGGGTGATCTGAAACAAGCACGGCAAAACATCAACCACGCCATCGGCATCTCTGAGGGCCTGAACCAGACTCAGCTAAACAACCTCAATATCCTGCTGGAACTCGGTTTCGATCACAGGGTCTCTGGAGCGATTCGGTATGCCGGAGACCCTCTCGGAAACCAGAAGCTCGATGAGGACCGCCGGCGCTCGCTCGCGGCAGACGAGAGCGCCCTGCATATCCAACCGGACGATCTGCAAATCCTGCACGCCTACGCTCTGGACCTGAAGAACCTGGCTATTTCGCTCGAGTCCACCAACCCGCGAGGTTCTCTGCCCTATTACCAGAAGGCCCTGGACATCAATCTCAAGCTGACCCAGCGCTCCCGTGAAGTTCGCCTGCGGCGCAGCGTAGCGATTTCCTATGCCGAGATCGCCGACGTTTACCAGGATCTCGGCGATTTTCGGCAGGAGGTCGAGAACAATCGCAAAGGCCTGGAAATTTATCAGGAACTCAGCGCAGCAGATCCGAAGAATGCTCTGTTGCGGCAAGGGCTGGCCATTGCGTATGTCAACACCGCCGCTGCGATTTCGCGGAATGGCGACATCGTCAAGAGCTTGGAATATGACGGCAAAGGCCTCCAACTCATGCGGGATCTGGTCGCGAGTGTTCCGGCCAATACAGTTCAGAGGAACATTCTTGCGGAGATGTTGGTTGCCCGCGGGACCGTCTTCATTAAAGCTAGTCGTCCGGACGCGGCGATTGCTGACTTGGAAAGTGCCCGTTCGATTTACGAGGCTTTATACAAGCCGGGAGAGGACCGCACTCTATTCGCCTCCTGCGAAATAAAGATGGGCGAGGCGGCGGCTCGCGCAGCCCGCGATCAAGACGCCGCAGAGTATTTTCATCAGGCCCTCAGGATTGTCGAGCCTTTGATCGCCCATCCGGACGCCAGTCTCGATGGGCTCTATGCCGCTGCGGACGCTTACTCTGGACTGGGGAGAATCAGCTTGAAGAAAGCGCAGCAAAAAGACCAACCTGTCGGCCAGCGAAAGAACAATTGGACGGAAGCGCGCACCTGGTATACCCGGAGCCTCAACGCGTGGCGCCGGATCGATCACCCGAATCGGACCGCGCCAAACACTTTTGAAGTCGGCGATCCCGCCGTGGTGGCGCAAGAATTAAGAATCGCAGAGGCGGGATTGGCAAGTTTGCCCCCGCGGAAGCGAAGAGGTGAGGGGCTTCCCCGATAGCACGCGTCCTTCAGGAAAACATCGGAATCATTGACAACGTGCAGTAGTGCTTTCCCCCACTGAGATTCTTCCATCACAATCTTCTGCCATTTCTTGGTGGATGGTCGGCTATCCGGAAACTGCAAAGCTGCTTTGTATTGGTGAAAAATCGCCATTTCACTCATTGAGCCGTAGTTGGTGTAAACGCCTGATTTCAACTGTTACTTCCGGGTAGACCGTAACTCGCTCGCGATCGCAAGAAGTCGAGGATCGATTCCCTGTTAGCGATTACCCTGCGGTGTCGCAGAGATCCGAGCGTTGGCGACGGCCTGAGCCTTCCAGTGCCCATCTTCTTTGCTCAAGATAATAAGGCCACGTGTATCCTCACCGCTCGAAGGAACGCCCCCGTGTTTAATATCGAATGTCTTCACGACTGCGATGGCGACGTCTGGACGAAGAAAGCGAAGTTCTTCGACAGCATGCCTCCGTGTGTGGTCGTGGAAAGGGCCCCCCAGTGCATGGAGGCGGGTGATCAGTTCCGCCCACTCCTGACAACCGATAAGCCACCCCCCTGTAGTGTTAATAAAGATCGCGTCGTCTGCACATTTGTCAGGAGTGGCGGCCAGAGCTGGCTGGTGATTGTTCCAATCCGTTTCGAAGCCCGCTGCTAGTCCTGCGCGAATGGCGGTTGCGTCCTGTTCATTCCAGAAGCGAAGGGGTTTAGCTGTTTTGTCCGTCGATTGTCCTTGTGCAACGCCGATCATCGCAATCACAATCCCTGCGAGGCAGAGCTTGCTCATTTGTGTGGTTCCTCCGAGTGGCAGCATGGAGGGAGATGGTTCTGAAGAGAAGTACTCGGTCGTTACGCAGCCGTAACGTACGTCGCAAAATCAATGACTTGCGAGTATTTAGATTACCAACCGGAAACCGCTGTAATCGTAGCGGGCGACATTTCAATGGTTCGCGCGTTGAGCAGGAACCGCTGCCCATCGCGTGATACCGCGTATTGATTCATAAGCGTCTGAATCGGTGTTGGGCGAAGATCGCTCGCGAATAGTGTGCGCGGAGCACCTAGTCCAGGAGCGTGGCCAGCGTGGACGGACACCGATATCAAGTTACCCTCGAGGTCGAGATAGAACAGCTCGTGCCCGTCTCGGCTCCAATGGGGCATCCAACCACCAGTTGTTGATGCTGTCCACTTCCGGCCCGCAGAAGAAAAATCCCGCACATAGACTTCGTCGCGGCCTGTCTCCGCCGAGGTGTACGCCATCCAGCGCGGTCCCTCTCCACTCCCTGCCGGAGAAAAGCTGGCTCCCAGTTCAGCATAAGGGTGCTGTGCCAAAGCCTGAGGCGCGCTGCTGGTGTTCAGTTGCATCGTCCAGATGTGCATGTCGCGGTAATCTGGCCATTGCGTATTGAAGGCAACAAACCGCGCATCGGACGACCAGTCGGTAGGAAACTTCGGACCATCGCTATCCAGAATGGTCTGAGTTGTGCCCCCGTTGAGGGCGCGCCGAAGCAGGCGCATGCGACGTTCATCGCCTCGGCTGAACAGAAGCTCGCGGCTGTCCGGCGACCACACCGGCAAGAATTCCGCCTCTGCTTGCCCAAGTTCAGAGAAACGAGAGAGTACACCATCGCGCGAAAGATCCATTAACCAGACGGTGGTCGCGGTTGTCGCAGGATCATTGTCGGCCCATGCGGTTAAGTGTTGTTCGTCAGGCGACAAACTGAAAGCGGAAAAGGCGTTTGGCGGACCGATGGTTGTCAACACCGTGCCTTGGCGGTCAAACCACGTGAACCGACGGTCCGCGGAATTTCCTGCCTGGTAAAGCAGGATCCCGCGGTCTGAAAGGGAGAAGCCGGGTTCGCGCCAACGGCGATATCGAATCTCCGGCGCAATGATGGTTCGCTGACCGGTTAGCACCAGATTGTTCAGGTCGAACGGCTGATGCATGAGTTCTCCGTCGCTCACGAAGAGGAGTGAAGCTGGCCGCGACATTGACGGTGGAGCATAAGCCGCCCCGCCATCCGAGGCCAGCAGCACCTTTGAGGTTTTGCCGTCTAGTGAACCCACTCGAATCGCAGAAGCACCCGGACGTGCGGTCGCGGCAAGATAAAGAAAACGACGACCATCTGGCAAGAAATGTGGCAGCGCGTGCGAGATTTCCGCTCGCGAGCCGTCCAGCGAAGTCACGGGTTGCGGAACGCTTCCATTCGCGGCGATCTGGTACAGAATGCCATCGGGTTTTGGCGCAAAGACGATAATGCCCTCGCGGCTCCATGATGCGCCGCGTCCGACCACGATGTCGGCGAGATCGCGCGTTGGTCCGCCCGCAGTGTCAATCGTCTTTAGCTTTGACGTGGTGAAGAAACCAATGCTGCGACTATCTGGGGACCAGAAGGGCTGAGAGGCGGTTTCAGTTCCCGGCAGAGGCTTGGCTTCGAGTGAATCCAATGCTCGAATCCACAACGCTGTGTTGCCCTTCCATGCAGCGGTGAACGCGACGGTACGACCGTCCGGAGAAATGGCAAAAGACTCAAAAGAGCTGTTCGTCGGCGGGAGAATTGAGAGCCGGAATGTGTGCTCAAACTCTGCTGTTTTGTGAAAGTAGAGCCACGAGAACGCCAGAACAGCCAGCGCGAATAGCGCCCAGCCGACATACGACACCGAGCTAGAGTTTCCGCTCGCCGGGAGCACAGTGGGTAGCTCCCGCTTGGAGAACTGGGGAACATAGCCACCCTTGGGCAGCGATATTAATACCTGATCTTCGGCGCCGTCGCCTCGATAAAACGAATCGAGACGGTCGCGGAGGCGTTTTGCTTCGACACGAACGATGGGATCGATTTTGGAGTCGAAGGAAGTTTTGCGACCTAAGACCTCGACTGCAACTATCGATTCTTTTATCTCATTCGTGCGTCCCTCCAACGCGCGATCCACAATGAAACGGAGAAATGCACTGGAACGCTCCGCACTTTCAAATGGAGCGCTCGCCAAGATCCGGCTTAGTTGTGCACGTATCTTTGCCGATTCCATCGACGCCAAGAATCCTACGAGATCCACACGCTAATCACCAGCTCTCCGTCAAAGTAAAGTATCTTGAGCGGATGGTCGGCTATTCGGAAGCCAAGGTCAGTTGGCATAACATCGCCATTACACTTATTGAAGTCGCAAAGCTTTAGCTTCTCAGCTTCGTTTCGGCATCATTACACCCGAAGTTGCGCAACGTCATTCACCGATCCAACGGTGACAAATACATAGCCATCATTGAGTTTCAGGATTGGCTTGCCTTCGTACAGATCGCCACGTAGCAGGCCACTACACCGGGGGCAACGTGGTGGATTCATATAACGGAAGCGGCCTCCACAGGAGCACGGGCGAAACAAAGCCTCGATTTGCGAGAAGACTGGAAGCAGATGTCGACTTATTGAAGTCGCAAAGCTTTTAGCTTCTCAGCTTCGTTTCGGCATCATTACACCCGAAGTTGCGCAACGTCATTCACCGATCCAACGGTGACAAAATACATAGCCATCATTGAGTTTCAGGATTGGCTTGCCTCGTACAGATCGCCACGTAGCAGGCCACTACACCGGGGGCAACATGGTGGATTCATATAACGGAAGCGGCCTCCACAGGAGCACGGGCGAAACAAAGCCTCGATTTGCGAGAAGACTGGAAGCAGATGTCGACAGTAAGGCTGGAAGCCGGGTTTAGAAGCATCGAGGTCGGGCCACGATATTTTGTTCTGTTCGAGAATACGCCTGTCCTTCAAGAGCAGGACCATTGGACAATGGGAACAGTAAAGCGCCCCCATGTTGCTGAACCCAAGATGATAGATTTCGCCACTGATGAGTTCTCCGCAAGCACTGCACGTTGCCGAATGTGCTGACATGAATGTCCCAGAAGTACCCATCCAGATTGTCGTGATGAGACGATAACATGGCCCTGTCTGAGGTGAAAGTTGTGGGCATAGTTGTTGTTAAATCGCGATTTCGCTCATTGACGCTAGACAAGCTTGATGCTTTCTTTGCGAAAGAGGCTTACGGCCCAAGCACGCAGAGTGAGGAAGACGGACTTCGACAAAATATGGAATCTTTTGGGACTGTCACGTAGCGTCATTGTGGCAACTTGTACCAAGCGTCTTTGAATTGTTCAGCGTATTTCCAAGCAACACCGTGCAAATAGCCTTTCTCATTCGCTACCTGATTTTTTGCCGATCTTCTTTTCTTCAGCGATCCACGTCAGTACCAATTCCTTCGTTCACTTCGTAATGATTGAAAATACAAAAAAAGTTCGCCGCGCCTGTCGGCACGAACGCGAAAACGTAAAAGAGATTCTTGATATGGGACGTTTCCTTACCGCCAAAAAGACTTCTTGTCTAGGCCTATTACATCGATAGCGAATTCGACCTTATTAGGACTCATAACCAACAAATCTTTCTGAGGGAATTATCCCCAGAGTGAACGCGACCTCATAACCACGTTTAGCGAGTTCACTTGCAACGGCGAATTGTGCGGCCCATTGGATGTGACGGCTCGGACGGCGAGCGATTGAAGCTCCTTTTTGTGGCATGGCGAGAAAGGGTACCACAAGAAATCACCGGCCATAAGTGTTTCTCCGCGAGGATGCCGGGAATCTTTTCCACAGGGAAGAGAAAGAAAAGCGTAAACGAAAAAACAGCACCATTTTCCAAAGCATAAGGGAGAAACTGCCTGAAACTAAGACGAAAGGCTTAAGCTCACCGCGCTAGAAAAGATAGTTTTCTTTGAAATGTTACAAAACGCGGCCCGCACAATACTGCACAGTGCCAATTAACCCACTGGGATTTTATGCCTAACGATGAATTAGACCACTTGCGCTCCATTTTGCAGAACGCCCACGGTTCCACCGTGAAGCGCGGATTCTATCGAAGCTCTATTCCAGAACCAAAGGCGTCATATTGTGCCACTCGCCCGCATTTCCTCAAAAGAAATTAAATTAGTTACCTCGGTTGCGAGTGTTTGACCGGCTGTACAGTGTTTTAAACGCTTTGGGGTTGCCATTGGTATCGCATTTGGTGTTGACTCCCGCATTTCAATGACGGCCCGGACTTTAGTGATGCAGGCTTTGCAGAGGCGAGGAGACAAGTAGACCATTTACTCCGTTAGCGTCTTTCCCCCAATCTTGAGGCTTATCGGAACCAAGCCTCAAGTGGGGATGTTAAGCGTTTCTAGCGAAGAATATATCGGCCTTCAGCCGCATCACGAATAGCCTGAACTTCAAGTGTCCCCGATTACTGAAGGCCAGTTATGGAAGGGTAAAGGAAGCAACAGCGAAACTCTATACTGAACCGCCTGACACGCAGTCGGAGCGGAGCTGGCTAGTCTTCGGGACTTCTCCCAATCCGATCAATATTGACCATCACACGTTGCGTCATTTACCGCATTGTTGGTACCCCGGCGATTACCGTGCAGGAGGCGCATTCATCTGTACCCAAGCTGCGTGATAGCGTGCGATCTTGGCTGCGAACCTGGGATGAAACATGTCTTCTTCGGAAAGAGTAGATGCAAATTCCCAGCTTGGGAAGTTGGGGTCAATGTTGGTTAAGTAAATCATGAACTCATTCGCTCTTGTGAATGAAGGTATTCGGTGGGGGCTGGAGATCAGCACATGCTCTCCATAATACTGCTCAAAGGCTAATCCGATTAACTGTACCCAGTGATCGCGTGCCGTTCCTGCGTATGTGTATTCGTCTTTGAAAAAGAAATCCTGTAAACTCTGCCAATATCCTTGCCGCTCTTTTA
>CAWBXL010000047.1:0-14061 GCA_963792305.1 uncultured Acidobacteriaceae bacterium
ATTCGCGAACTGTAAGTTCACAGTTTGAATTCGACGCGAATTGGACGGATTCGGAGTATGCGTGGCGCTCCACCTGGTGGGCAAGAAAAGGTAACCGGAATTCCACCGGTCGCAAACCAATCTCCGCAACGTGGATCTTTGTTGTGCGTTGACGTGAAGGGGGCAAACGCGCTCATTCAGACGCATTCGGTGATTAGTACTGGAAAACGGGCTTATCGCCATCAACTCTCGAATAGTCGGCCATCCGGAGACTATCGTTGGTGTAACATCGCCATTTCACTCATCCACCCGTAATTGGTGAAATCGCCCGGTTTTGCTCGTCGCCGGGACACTGAGTTTAGGAGTTCGGAAAATTATCCGGTTCCAACTTCGTTAGCTTGCATTTGCCGGTGTTTGATTGCGTCGCAACCAAGGCGGCCTTTTGTAACAATGCAAAGCAGGGCAGCAACGCCGCCGTAGGCTAACCAAAGAACATTGTGTTGGACTGAGTTGCTGTAGAGCGTCGCCTTTCCGATCATGTCATTGAGGATGATCCCAGTCCCCACGTTATAGATGCCGTGCACGAGAATGGCGCACAGCACGTTGCCCCCAGAGCAATTGAATGCGAGAGACAGAAAGACGGAAGCCGCCCATCGTCAGTATCGTGAACTGCCACCATGTCACGTTGTAAATGTGAGCCAAGATGAGAGGAAGGTGCCAGTTAGCCCAAAAAAAACCAAGCACGAGCGCAGAATTCACCGGATTCAAACGACGCTGTAATCGCGGCAGAGCAAAACCGCGCCAGCCGGGTTCCTCCCCCAGCGGGCCGCCAACCAGGTTGGGAATGAACAGGACAGACACTTGCACCAGGGACGACCATTGCCACCGATCAATGCCGGATTGAGTCATGAAGAACGCAGCGGTGAACGCCGCGAACAGCACGGCCGATGCACCGACCGCTACTCCGATCACGAGATCCAAAAGGCTTGACCAAATCCGTACCACTTTCCAGTTGCGCTCGAAGATTCGGTGCGTGACCAGCGCGGCTACGGTGGGTCCGAAGGTTCCTATCGAGAAGAAAGCTAGAGGAAGCCTTTTTTTCAACCAGAAGCGGTAGCCATAGAATGGCACTGACAGCATACGCGAGCAAAAAATATGTCGTCAGTTCGCGGAGCGTTCGGCTCCGCGACTCCGCGTCGGCAATGGCAGATGAGGGCACCTCGGGATTATGCCACTTGACTCCCGAACGAGTAGTCGGATATCCGGAAACGGCAAAGCTGCTTTCAATTGGTGAAAAATCGCCATTTCGCTTATTAACACTGAGGTTGGTGATAACGCCTGTTTTCGCCAGTTAGGCAGTCAAGGCATAATGAGCGGAGAACTAACGCATAGTGGAACCCATCTATAACAAAGGTGCTGCAATCAGGAACACCATGTTCTACGCAATAGCGCTTGCAGCCTGTCTGGTTGGTCTCCGAATGTGGCACTCTTGGTTCGTACGCGTTCTGATTGCGCTAGGTGCTATTTGGTCTATTGGAGGGCTCAAGGCCAACATCCGAGCGATTCACCACGGCTTCGAGGACTTAGACAACCCATCTGCTGACCAATGATTGACGATAAATCGCCGTTTCACTCATTGACCCGGCTCTGAGTGTAAACGCCTGTTATGAAAATTGCAGGAATGCAAAGATGGATAGCACGGTGCGACGCTCGAGCTGACTCTGTCCTCTAACGTGTGTTCGCCTCATGGAGGCGTAGTCATGAAACTGCACAGGCCGACCTGTTCGATCCTCTTGATTCTCGGTTTCGCAAACTTAACACTCTATCGCGCAAGATACAGCTAGAGAGCCGCGGGTTGATTTTGCGACCTACCTAAGCGGCAGCACTGGGACCAATATCATCGCGTCCGTGCTTGATTCCAAGAGAAATCTTTATGTTGTTGGCAAACGAATGCGGCTGACTTTCCTACGGCGACAGACGCGTTTCGACGTACACCAAAGGGGACCTGTACAAATGGATCTTGTAGCCAGTCAACGATATTTGTCACAAAACTGAGTAGCGAAGGCCGCTCGCTTGTGTACTCCACTTTCCTGAATGAGATAGCTGCTCTGGACATAACTGTGGATGCGGAGGGGAATGCATATCTGGTAGGAGGCCTGGTTGAACCTGGTTATACCGGTACTGTCGGTGCGTGGAGGACGAAGTGCCTCCTTACGAATACATCGACAACCAATCAATTTTGCATTTGGATTGTGAAGTTGAACGCCAATGGCTCTTCCGCGATTTATTCCACTTTAATTGATGACGTGCGACAGTGTTTTATAAGTTTTGACCAACACCTTGCGGTGAATGCCGCGGAGGAACTCTATGTTGCTGGAACCGGTGGGGCATTTTCATCGCCGTCTACAGGGGACAC
The DNA here is from genome assembly GCA_963792305.1 of uncultured Acidobacteriaceae bacterium. Taxonomy (GTDB): domain Bacteria; phylum Acidobacteriota; class Terriglobia; order Terriglobales; family Acidobacteriaceae; genus CAWBXL01. The sequence goes on from CAWBXL010000047.1 coordinate 2,396, forward strand.
ATGTTTCACAACCCCTAATGCCTACCGCAGGACCGTGACCGGCGATCAATCGGGAACGATTGTCATGAAGTTCAATGCCAGCGGGAGTGGAATCTTGTTTTCCACTTGGGTCAGCGGCGCGTCGCCACGAGATCAGTTTCATGGGCTGGCACTCTCACCAAACGATCACGCTGTAATTGTGGGAAGTGCTTTCAATTCTAACTTTCCTACAACTCGTAGTGCGTTTCAGCGTCTAGGGAAAGGCTCTACCGACGTATATGTAGCAAAGTTGAGTTCAGATGGAAGTACATTGCTGGCGTCTACTTTGATTGGTGGCGCGGACGAGGACGATGGGGCGAGCGTCGCGGTAGATCCTGAACTCAATGTTTATGTGGCGGGCACAACATGGTCCACTGATTTTCCCACTACGCCGGGTGCATATCGTAGAACGCTGGATATGACAAATTGTGGAGATGTAGCACTGCAGCACTGCCCTGACATGTTTGTAGCCAAATTGCCGCCCGACCTGAGCCGTCTTAATTTTTCGACCTACCTGGGTGGAAACGGCGAAGACTTTGCTCCTAATTTGGCGATTGACAAGGTTGGGCATGTTTATCTTACAGGCATTGCTACGCCAAATTTTCCATTGGTCAACCCTCTTCAAACTCAATTTCGTCCGCAGTACGTTACCAAGCTGAACACTAGTGGTAGCGGGCTGCTTTTCTCTACATACTTTGGGGAAACAGCGAGTTGCTGTGCTGCTCAGTCTCCGGCAGGAATCGATGTGGATGAGGCAGGGAACGCCTATATCGCCTTGACTACAGATAGCAAAGATTTCCCCACGACGGAGAATGCGTACCAGCCCTTCAATCACAGCGGCGGCGGGGCGGGCTACGTCGCAAAGTTTGATATTCCGCCTTGCACGTTAGATAGCACAGTTCCGTCGGTCACAATATGTACACCAGTAAGTGAAACGGTTGCCGGTTCGCCGGTATTAATTGCGGCTGGTGCAAATGATGATCGAGCGATCACGGGAATGGTGGTGTATGTGGATGGCGTGAAGAAGTTCACGATATCTCACGCCAATCACTTTGATACCAGAGTTTCATTGGGCGGGGGGACGCATCAACTGACGGTGAAGGCTTGGGATGCGGACGGACGGGTTTTCAGCACGGCTAGGATGATCAACGTGCGGTGAGCCGTTCGGCTGGCATTTTTGGAGTGGCCGGGCAGATACTTCAAAAATAGTTCGCATCCGGTCGCTCACGTCACGGCCATGAGTTCCGGAAGCTTCAGGCTTCAGTCAATTGACGTAACATCGCCGTTACACTCAAAATCCGGTCGGGTGTCGGGGTAATTCGGGTTTTTGCTAGGCATGCGAGGACGTGGCAACCAGCCGCTCCCGTCTGCCGAGCACCCAGCCAGTAATTGTGTAGTACACCGCAATCACAAAGTAGAAATATCCAGCCATTCCTACCCAGCGAAGGGGAAGCAACCACGCCAGCGCTGCAGATACGAGTCCAACGAGGATCATCGCGCTGTGGTCGATGAGGCTGCGGCGGGTCTTTTCTTTCTCTAGTGGAGTCAGCATCAGTTCCTCGCGTTTCCTCCAGGCATGGACGTAAAGCAGGGCGAAGACGAGAAACACGGCCGCATATCCGCAGCCGTAAATCATGAACAGGGTACGCGCGTCCCCCGCCTCAATCCGCCCGCTCGCTTGAAAGGCCAGGCTGAAAAGGAACTTCAGCGGGTAAACGTAAAACAAGACAAAGAACAATAATGCGCAGTTCAGAAAGTTTGCTCATGGAGTCTGCAGTCCGTAACGCCGGAAGAAGCGATAATGATGGCTCCAGATGTTCGCCAGCAGGGCAAAGCAGATCCCAAACGCTGCGAACCGACGCATGGTTTCGATCAGCTCACGAAAGTCCTTTGGCACTTCAAGCGACACCACGAGCAGCGTAACCACGAAAGCAAACACGGCGTCCGAGAAGCCCCCGAGCCTTGTGATCTCCGCCCCCCCTCCACCGAAAACCTTTTTCCCCCGGGATCACTCCCGCCAACCCTTCTCGTATCATTGCTTCCCCGATATAAGATTCTCTGCGGGATGCAGGATACCTGAACTCTGGAGCGAGTGAAAGAAGAAATCGGTCCCTTGCCGTCGAGACTTCTGGTCGGCAGAAACAGGTCGGCGCTACAGTTGACATTAAATCGCTATTTCACTCTTTGACTCTCAGAAATTCAATGAGCCACTGGCGTACGCCTGCGCGAGTTCCTCAACGTCTTGATTGGTTGAGAATTCTTCAACCTGGAATCTGAGTACATCGAGACTAGCAGTACTCAGGAGTTTGAGTGACCCAGCACAAATTTTCTCCACCGTGTGCTGGTTGATTCCCTTTGGGATCAAGTCGTGTTTATTTTGAGTGAGAGATTCTGGTAAGGCTGCTTACTTCGATCGTAAATGGCAGTGAGCGTGTTCAGTTGTAAAGTTACCTTTTGTGTTGCGGAGGTAAGATGAGAATTCGTGGAGACCTCGGACAGATCATCGCGAAGCGAAATCTCCCTGCTGACCACGTGTAGTTGGGCTGGCTAGTCGAAGTCCATCGGGCAAAGCTGCTCCAGTACCTCAGGCTTGACAGTCGGTGCTTGGAGTCCGCCGCTCGTTATCTGTTTGAGTTTGTTGGTCCAGAATAGAGCGGTCTCGACCCTATTACGCCCCGCCGACTTCGCGCGGTACAGAGCCTCGTCTACCATGCGAAGAAGCATAACTTGATCTAAACGCGTAGCGCCGGTCGTAATGATGAGGCCTGCACTGATCGTGACGGGTATGCTCCCTGCACTTGTTAAGGTCACAGGTGATTCGATGTTCTGGCGTAATCGCTCTGCTACTTCGATTGCCTCCGGACCCTCGCATGCTGGAATAACGACCAAGAACTCTTCGCCACCGTAACGCCCGACAGAATCGTAAGGGCGCAAGGACGCGAGAAGCCGATGACTAATCTCACGTAGTACCTCATCGCCCACGTTATGTCCGTGCGTGTCATTGATCTTCTTAAAGTGATCCGCATCCGCTAAGAGCACTCCGAAGGGTTCCCCTGTTCTCTTTTGGCGATCCATTTCCACTTGCAAACGCCGCAGGATTTCGCCGCGATTCGGCAGACCAGTCAATGAATCATGCGTTGCCTCAAAGGAAAGCGCATCCTGTGTTTTTGCGAGGCGATGTTGTATGACCAGTACCCGAACCGCCACGGTCACAAATATGAATCCGATGAGGAATGACGAAAGCACTCTCTGACGTTCAGCAATCTGAGTTATCAACAGCAGGCAGCAGAATGGATACAGCAAAGGGAAAAATTGATCCACAATGTTCCGCTGGCTCCGAGGCTCTTTGATCGCGACCGCTGAGCCATCTTCATTCCATATTGCACAGATGAGCAGCGGTGTAACGAGTAACACAGTCCATACCACATCGAACCACGCCCCATCTTGGACCAGATTGGCTGCGGCTTCAGCATAGGAGTCGGCAAGGCCAGCGGCGACAAGGTACAACGCCATAGGCCCAAATAGTCGTCTCACGCTATTAGTACGCTGAAGGGCTGCGCGAAGTGCAAAAGAAGACGCGAGAACGCCGTCAAATACCACGCTTGTATTCCACCCAAAGGGAGCGGAACCCAACGTGGTAACGGCAGTGAGCGCTTGCCCCGAAAAGTAAAGATAAACACAATACGAAAACGCACAAACCTGGAGTAGGCCGAGGAAGTGAAGCCAATCAGGCCGATCATGCCCCTGATCAGTATCCAGGAACAATAGCATCGCAATCGGCATGCCCGAAACGAAGAACAGAAGGTTGTTCAGCCGATCCAGGGAATGAAGGGATTCAATATCGACTTCGATTTCCAGCCCTTGAGCGACAACACAGATTGCCGTGGCCGCAGCCAGAGAAAGCCAGCAATAACGACGGGCCGACGTTGAGCGCAGATATGCCCTGGCAAAGATTAATAGGCACATCAGACCGAGCACAAACTGCACAACCTTAGAAAGAACGGCGCCTAGAGGGTGGGCACCCATTCTCCAGATAATGCTAGCCTGCAGAATCAGCACAGCCGACGTGATCAGCAACAAAGTTCGAAATCGTGGCATAGAGGTCGACAAAGAGTGGTCGCCACCTCTTGTATCGGCACAATCGACATCTGTAATTAGCCCAGCTATGTCTGCCCTTTGTGCAAAGTTGCGTTTTCAATCAAGATGGGTTAATCGATATATAAACCACACGTTTTCAATTAATTACGCTAGATCAAATTAACACCTTGGCACGGAGAGGCTAGTACCTCTTCCGCAACCGAAGCCCTAGTGCCACCCAATCGGCGCGTCACCATGTCCGTAAACTCTTTTAACCACTACAGTTAGGTCAACACAAACCAAACGTCCGTCGCGCCCGGACAACCGCTGGTGCAAAGAACGGACCGATCTTGAACCGACTTCATGTTTTCGGAAAGAGGACCGGGTCAATGGCGCTGCCGCGCAATTGTGTCGGTGAGTCCGTAGCGGAACGAGGGCTCTGTAAGTGCCGTCTTCTAAACTTGTCAGTGCAATCGTACTGGATTTGTTGATGCCGGGCATGGACGGTTTTGAAGTCATCCGTCATGTACGGCAGGAGGACACCTTGAGGGAACTGCCGATTTTTGTGATGAGCGCGAAAAGTTTGACTAAAGCCGAGCTCGCTGTGCTCACTCGCGAAACCCAAGCGCTGTTTCGCAAGCATTGCTCCTGGCAACAACAGCTCACGATTCGAGGTTGGAAGAGTGCTCCAAGGCCGTAAGCTGGCGAAGTCTGCGGCGAAATCATGATTCTTTCCGTTCGCCAAGCTATTATCATTCCGAGAACACCTGCTAGTCTTGCACCTCGCCAAGCCACTAAGCCTCAATTGATTGGAGAAACATCGCCATCACACTCATCGAACCCAATGTCGCCCATTCGTTGGACTGAATCGCACCCCCTAGCCCTTCTTCCGTTCAAGGCGAACTACGGCTTCTTCTATAGCCGTCCTCGTGCCCGGATGGACTGGCTCACTTCGAAGATATCGTTCAACCGCATGTTGGGACGCTCCACATTCACTGATTATCTGCCGCACTCCAAAACGCCTTGCTTTGGCGATGGTTAGAGGATCTCCGGATCGAGCGGATTGATTGAGTGAGAAAGAGGTGCTACCCTAGGCGAATAAAAGGCGAATTGCGTTAGAGGCCCCTATGGACGGCATCCAGCCCTCAGTCCTGCACAGTATTACCAGTCTTGAAAATATCCATAATATCCTGGGATCGCTCGTCACCCGTTATCACCAAGAAGAAGTCCTTACCGCAGTGCGGCAGATTCCAGCGCGAGATGCCAAGTTTCGCCCGCTACCGGAATGGGTGACAAGTGCCTTGGCTGAGGCATACCGAAACAAAGGGTTTCGTGAACTGTACTCGCACCAGGCTGCGACCGCCGAACTGGTACGTGCAGGCAAAAATGTCGTTGTGGTGACACCCACGGCCTCGGGGAAAACTCTTTGCTACAACCTCCCAGTGTTGAATGCGGTTCTCGAAAATACGGACACTCGCGCCCTATATCTATTTCCAACCAAAGCGCTGGCGCAAGACCAACTGGCTGAATTGCAGGAACTCGCAAGATGCCTCGACGACAGTTTTGGCGTGTTTACCTATGACGGCGACACACCAGGTGATGCAAGGAAAGCGATTCGAGAGCGCGGGCACATCGTTCTGACAAATCCCGACATGCTCCACAGCGGTGTGCTTCCCCACCACACCAAATGGATACGGCTGTTCGAGAACCTCCGCTACATCGTGATCGACGAATTGCACACGTACCGCGGCGTTTTCGGAAGCCACTTGGCGAACGTCCTCAGACGACTCAGACGCATTGCGAAGTTCTACGGGTCCGATCCGCAGTTCATCTGCTCTTCCGCCACGATTGCCAATCCCGGCCAGTTGGCGTCACAACTGATCGAGAAAGAAGTTGAAGTTGTCGAAGAAAATGGAGCGCCCGCCGGCGAAAAGCTTTTCGTGTTCTACAACCCGCCGATGGTGAACCGGAACCTTGGCATTCGCCGCAGCTATATCAATGAAGCCACACGAGTCGCGAAAGAAATTCTTGCCGGAAAGATGCAGACGATTGTCTTTGCCAACAGCCGACTGCACACCGAAGTGATCCTGACCTATTTGCAGCAAGCCAACACTCCGAGACCAGGGCAGCCAGAACCGATTCGCGGCTATCGCGGAGGATATCTACCGGGAGAGCGACGGGAGATTGAACGAGGTCTGCGTGATGGACGGATCCTGGGTGTAGTCGCGACCAATGCACTTGAACTGGGTATTGATGTAGGTTCGCTTGAAGCGTGCGTGATGGCGGGCTATCCCGGATCCATCGCGTCCACGTGGCAAAGAGCTGGCCGGGCAGGGCGCCGTACGGGGAGTTCGTTCGTCGTATTTGTGGCTTCATCTTCTCCACTCGATCAATTCATCGTGCAGCATCCCGATTACTTTTTCGACAGTTCTCCTGAGCACGCTCACATTCGGCCGGACAATCTGGAGATCCTTGTTAATCATTTGAAATGTGCAGCATTCGAGTTGCCAATTTCTCCTGATGAACGATTCGGCAACGTCGATCTTCCCGCGTTGTGCAAAAGAGCTCGGCGAAGCTGGGTTTTTGCATTTGAGCGGCGGAGACTGGCACTGGATCGATGAAGCCTATCCAGCAGATACCGTCAGCTTGCGTGCGGTTACATCCGACAACTTTGTGATCATCGACACGACGGGAGAAGACAAAGGCAAGCCAGAAGTAATTGGAGAAGTAGATTTCTCGTCTGCCCTTACCACCGTTCATCCCAAAGCGATCTACATTCACCAGGGGCAGCAGTACCACGTCGATCAGTTGGATTTCGATAAACGCAAAGCCTACGTGAGGCCAGTCAACGTGGACTACTACACTGATGCCATTCGATATACCCAAGTGCGTGTGCTCGAAGTTGCTGGTGAGGAAAGCATCGTCGGCCCAGCAGCACGCGTCCACGGCGATGTGCTCGTACGGTCACAGGTCGTAGGCTTCAAGAAAATCAAGTTCTTTACCAACGAAAACGTGGGCTCGGGAAAGCTTGAATTGCCTGAGAATGAGATGCACACGACATCGTTCTGGCTCACCTTGTCGCATCATCTGCTCGCGAGTTTGCCATTCAGTCTTTCCGAACGGCAGAACGGAATATTTGGTTTGCTGTATGCGCTGGGTTCGATGGCAACGCTGCTAATAATGTGCGATCGCCGCGACCTGGGTACAGCGGTGGGGGAACGCCCGCCGAGCGCAGCCAGCGAGATCGATTGGGAGGACTTCGTTCCGGGTCCGTCATCGGAATCCAAAGTATTCTTCGAGCCGAACCTGTACATCTACGATGCTTATCCCGGCGGAATCGGCCTCAGTGAGCCCTTGTATGACGCATGCGGCATGTTGCTGAAGCGGACGCTCGAATTGGTGAGCAGTTGCTTGTGTGAGAACGGATGCCCATCTTGCGTCGGCCCGACTGCGGATCGCAGCGAAAGGACCAAGGATGTCGTTCTTGAAATCCTCGGACGCCTGCTTAGAAACTCCCAATTCATTACGACGACGGCTGAAAGTGCATGAGCGGTTCCTTCCGCAGCTTGAAGGCTTTTCAGAGGCTTCGTCCGTCCCGACCCGACGAATCAGACAGCGATTGGCCTCCCCGTCCCGCAGATGATGAGAGCGGATCTATACCTGCTGCTGTATTAATCCAAACCATAAAGGATCGTGTCACCCAGGTTCTGGGCGGCAGAGTCAAAACCAATCAGTATGGCGAACACTTGTCAGTTCGCTATTGGTGCGCACAACCCGCACGATTTTTGCCTGATCTACGCGCGTTGAAACTGCTAATGCCTGACAACGCGAATGAGATCGCGGATCCAGATCAATGGCTTTTTCTTGATACGGAGACCACAGGGCTTGCCGGTGGCAGCGGCACTTATCCATTTTTGGTTGGTCTTGCATGGTGGGAGGACGGCGGTCTCGAAATTGAGCAGCTTTTCATGCGCGACTATGACGAAGAACGCTCGTTGTTGCATGCCTTAAAGGAACGCATGGACGAATATCCGGTGCTCGTCACTTTCAATGGCAAAAGCTTTGACTGGCCGCTGCTTGAAACTCGCTATCGCATGAGCCGAAGGGTTGCAGCGCCTACGTTGCGTGCTCATCTCGATTTCCTTCACCCAGCGCGCAACCTGTGGCGCTTGAGGCTGGGTTCGGCGAAGCTATCTGAACTTGAGCGTCACGTATTGGGGTGGGACCGCGGCACGGATCTGACCTCAGGGTTGATTCCACAAATCTACTTCAACTATTTGCGTGGTGGTCCACCTGAGCCACTTATCTCGGTGTTGAACCACAACCAAATGGACCTGCGTGGATTGGCACTGCTTTCCAGTCGCATCCTGTCTTTGCTCAGTGATGTGGAGAACCTTGGTCAGGACGGGCTTGAACTATTTGGTGTGTCTCGCATTTGTGAAAAGCGGCGCGAAGATGTCCGTGCCCGCAGCCTTTACGAAAAATCAATCGCTTCGATTCTGCCTGCCGCAACCGATCGGGCCGCACGACGCTCACTAGCTAAGCTGGCGAAGCGCCAGGGTGATTTCGAACTGGCATGTCAGCTGTGGCAAGAAGCTTTAAGAATTCCCGGCATGGCTATGAAGCATATGAGCAACTAGCGATTTATTACGAAGGCAAGGCACGCGATTTCGAGAGAGCCAGACAAGTTGTAGAACAAGCACTCAATCAACTTCGAGAAGCCATGCAAGCGAGTAATATCGCGCTGAGCGCGTATCACGAAATCAAGGCGAAGTTCGATCATCGGTTGAAACGGCTTGAACGAAAAAACAAACAGCCGATTCTAATTGCTCTGGCCGAAGGAGCTTCCTGACCTGAGATACTGACCACAACCGTGCGAAAAATCATCCATGTCGATATGGATGCCTTCTACGCGTCAGTCGAGCAGAGGGACAATCCAGATCTGCGTGGAAAACCGGTGGTTGTCGCCTGGAAAGGTAAACGTTCGGTCGTATGTGCTGCCTCCTACGAAGCCAGGAAGTTTGGAGTGCGGTCGGCGATGCCAGCCGTAAGAGCGGAACGGTTGTGCCCGGAAGCGATCTTTCTGCCTCCGGATTTCACGCGATATAAAGCTGTATCTCTGCAAGTGCGCGGGATCTTCAAACGGCATACGGATTTGATTGAGCCGCTATCACTCGACGAAGCTTACCTCGACGTGACCAAAAATAAGACAGGCCTACCGACGGCGACCGTAGTGGCGCGAACAATTCGCGAGCAGATCAAGCAAGAACTTTCTCTTACGGCTTCCGCTGGCGTAGCCCCGAACAAGTTCCTGGCGAAGCTCGCCTCGGACTGGAAAAAGCCGGATGGACTGTTTGTGATCCAACCCGACGAAGTAGATGGATTTCTCGTCTCGCTTCCGATTGGACGCTTGCCCGGAGTGGACACGTCGATCAGGCCCAGCGACTCGTGCACCGAGTCGACCTCGAGGTCGGCCTGCCCGTAGTCGTAGGGGCGCTTCCAGTCGCCCGCCCACAGCATCTTGCCGCCGTGCTCGGCGTGCCAGTGGTGGGTGGACGTGCGCTTGACCGGCTCGTAGCCGCGCGCGGCCAGCAGCGAGAAGCTGGTCGCGTTGTGCGGCGGCCGGGTGGTGGTGACGCCGACACGCTGGGCGTCCGGGTCGAGGCCCAACTGCTCGGCGATGACGAGGCCGGAGTTGCGGTGGCACATGCGCCCCTGGCAAGGGCCCATGGTGACCGTCGTGTAGCGCTTGGACAGCTCCAGCGAGCGGAAGCCCTCGTCCAGCGACAGGCCCACGTCCTTGGTTGTCACGTCCTCGCAGTAGCAGACGATCTGCTTGCACATCGTCTTCGGCGCCTTCGCAGGCACGGCGCCCGCGGCCGCGCCGCTTCCGGCCGCCGTTCCGATCACGCGCATCCCGTCGGGCAGCGAATCGGGGACGTAGCGGCGCTGCTCGCGGTCGTAGCGGATGCTGCCGCCGCCCTGCGAGACGAACGCGGTCTGGCCGACGCTGCCGCCCGACATCAGCAGCAGGTCGCATGCCAGGGTGCGGTGCTCGCCGTCACGTGTGACGACCACGCCGGACACGGACTTCGAGCCCTTCGCCTGCCACGGCTGGAAGCCCGGCAGGTACTCGATGCCGGCGCCCTCAAGCAGGCCGCCGTCGCCGTCGCGGCGCGAGTCGGCCACGGCCACCACATTGAGGCCGCCGTCGGCCAGGTCGAGCGCCGCCTCGATGCCCTCGTCGCTCGAGGTGACAACGACCGCCTGCTCGCCCGGCATCAGCCGGAACTGGTTGATCAGGCGGCGGGCGCCGCTGGCCAGCATCACGCCGGGCAGGTCGTTGTTGCCGAACACGAGCGGCTGCTCGATCGACCCGGTCGCGATCACCAGCTCGGCCGGGCGGAAGCGGTGCATGGTGCGGCCTTGGTAGACCGGCACCAGCAGCCCCTCGTAGACGCCGCCGGCGTAGGCCGGCTGGTAGGATCTCGACGCCGGACGCGGCCACGCGCTCGACCAGGCCGTTCAGGCGGGCGAGGCCGCGCGGGCCGGCCCGGCCAGGTGGCCGCCCAGCGCGAACCCTCCTCGACCAGCGCCACGTGCTTGCCCTGCTCGGCCGCCTCTGCGGCAGCCTCCAGGCCGGACTCGCCGCCGCCGATCACCGAGCACGTCGACGTGCCGGTGCACCTTGTCGTAGCGCTCGGTACGGCGGTGGCCGGGATCGATCTTGCCCAGGCCGGCGGCGTTCCGCAGGATCTTCTCGTACAGCGGCCACGCCCGGCGCGGGTGGATGAAGGTCTTGTAGTAGAAGCCGACCTGCATGCCGAAGCTCGGCGTCACCCGGCCGACGAGGTGCAGGAAGTCGCGCTCGCAGCGACGGCCAGGCGTTGAGGTGGTTCACGGCCATGCCCGGCTCGATCGGGGTCGTGCATGCGCGCACGGTCGGCTCGCCGTTCGCCTCGACCATGCAGTTCGGGCACTGGCCGGAGCAGCACATCAGGCCGCGCCGGCGGTGGTACTTGAACGAGCGCGAGAAGACGCGTGTGCCCCGGGCGAAGAGCGCCGAGGCGATGGTGTCGCCGGCGTAGCCCGTGACCGGCCGGCCCTGCCAGGTGAAGGAGATCTGCTGCGAACGGTCGATCAGCTCGCCGCTTCGCTCTGCCATCCGCTCAGCCACCGGACACCTCCCCGTTGGCGGATCCTGTGGCGGCCAGTTCGCCCGGCCGTGCCGTCTGCAGCACCTCATTGCGGGTGGTGTTGCGCTCGGCCTGGAACCACTCACGGCAGCCGGACGCGTGGAACCACCACTCGCGCGTGTAGCCGGCGGTGTTGGTGCTGCAGACGGCACGGCCGGGCGAACTGGCCGCCACAGGATCCGCCAACGGGGAGGTCCCCGGTGGCTGAGCGGATGGCAGAGCGAAGCGGCGAGCTGATCGACCGTTCGCAGCAGATCTCCTTCACCTGGCAGGGCCGGCCGGTCACGGGCTACGCCGGCGACACCATCGCCTCGGCGCTCTTCGCCGGGGGCACACGCGTCTTCTCGCGCTCGTTCAAGTACCACCGCCGGCGCG
>CAWBXL010000048.1:0-34571 GCA_963792305.1 uncultured Acidobacteriaceae bacterium
TGTTTGTCTATCTCGTTCAGTTACATACTCTTCTTCTAACATCACCAGCCATCGAGGCGGCTCCTATTTTGGTTCCGACGGTTGCGGATGCTTGTCCCCGTTGCGACACCGAATTCATTTTGAATGCGCAGTTTTGCCATTCTTGCGGATGTAAGCGGCCCTCCCCCGAGCTGCTGAATCACAGCTGGACCAGCTACTTTGAGTTCCACAATATCGTGCAGTACGCGTCCGTGGTACGGGACGCATTAGGTTTACCCCTCCCCTCTTTAGTTTGCTTCATGGTCGGCGTGCTTTGCTTAGGCGCTGCGCTGTTTGTAGGTTTTGTTGCCCCGTCAGAAACGATAGCGGATTTCCAGGCTGTTCAGTACTGGCGCATGGAATGGTTGCTGGGTGGTGTGGCGGCGTTTATAGCTGGAATTTTGTTGCGGATTTCGAGTCCGGCATACAAATAAGTTTTTCTGTTGGTTTTGTACTGTGTGACTCGGTGCCCTCTGTGTTTAAAGGTTTTGATCTCCCCCGGATCAAAGTCAGAATCTTGAACCACAGAGGACACGGAGTTACACAGAGGAAAAGCCACAGAGGCAAGTCCCCTAAAATACTCCCCCATCAATTTAGGATTCGTGGTGTTCCTGCGTGATGTTCGCGCTCCCGGTACGCCAGGTTTCATTCATCCGATACAAGTGATTGACCGGGCCTGTGCCCTTGCCCATGGGAACGCCATTGGCGATGGCTGCGCTGACGTATGCCTTGGCTAACAAGACTGCTTCCGGCAGACTGCGCTTTTGGGCTAGGTGGCAGGCGATGGCGGTGGAGAATGCGCACCCGGTTCCGTGAGTAGATTTCGACTTCTGCCGCTCGGCTTTGAAGACCTCTCGCTCGAATCCTTTTTTCCCGGGAAAGCTTAGAACGTCGATGGCTTTCTCCAAGTCGCCTCCGGTGACGACCACGGCTTTGGCTCCCATCGTGTGGAGTTTCCCGGCCGCGGCCTCCATTTGCTCTGGCGTGGTGACGGGTAGGCCGGTCAGGGCCGAGTGCCTCGGCGGCGTTCTGGGTGATTACGGGCGCCAAGGGAAATAGCTTTTCTACCAGAACCGCTCGGCCGGGCTTATCTAAAAGGTCGGCCCCGGAGGAGGATTTCAGGATCGGGTCCAGGACGATATTGGGTAGCTTAGCTTTAGCTAAGAATGTGGCTACCTCCTTGAGCGACCTCAGCATTGGCCAACATCCCTACATGAACGGCTTCGATATCTAGGTCGTTGGCCAAAGTTTCCAAGGTGGCCGTAATCAGGGCTGGCTTCAAAGCCTCAACCTTGGCTACCCCTTGGGTCGACTGAACCGTCATGGCGGTAATCGCAGACACCCCAAAGCACCCATGGGCAGCAATGGTCTTTATGTCGGCGGTGATGCCGGCCCCCGAAGAAGGGTCAAATCCGGCGATCGTCGAAACAACAGGTGGGTCCTCGGCCATAGCGGCAATTTATCGGAAACGTGGCAAAGTTCCAAAATCATTAAAGCTCATTGTCAAGGGCAAGCCGCGAAGCGGCGAAAGATTACAGCCCAGGGTGAACGTGCATGGTTTTCGCACGTTCACCCTGGGCTTCGAGAAAATCCGAGCAAGCCCAGCGGGGCGAAAGAATCCTTGGCCCATTTTCTTTCGCCCTTACAGGGCTAAATCTCTTGCCATCCTACCCAGGGTGAAGATGCGAAAAACGCGCACCTTCACCCTGGGCTGCACAATCTTTCGTCGCTTCGCGGCTTGCCCTATTTCAACGCTCGTATGGCCTTTTGGACGTGTAATCATTACGGACTTAGGCACCTTCAAATTTCCCGCCAAAATCACATGAAGAAATCACTCGTAAACCCATGAAAGTAATATCTATGTAAGAATTTCACCCGGGTACACCACAGGGGGATTAACCATTTGATAAACGGCTAAGTAACTGTACCGTCAATACATTGATCGCTTTATGCAGGAAATACATGAAGTTACGTTGGAAAATAGTTAGTCCTTAATCAGAGTTTTTACAGCTCTGTCCCCGTTGACACCCCCCACCCACCCCCGTACCATTTCACAATGCATGCGAGCAGTAACCCCGGGAGGTTTGATTCTAGATACGCGAGGTGACTGAATGAGTAAGCGAATAGCTCACGGACTGGCAATAGCTTTATCGATTGTCAGCCTAGGAGCCGGAGCGACTCAGAAGCCAACGAGCTCAGAGTTCCAATAAGGCCCAGGCTAATAGCAAGGCTGCGGTAGAAGTGGTGGTACCAGCAAGTGCAGTAAGCAAGGCAAAGAAAGCAGACAAGCCGTATCAGGTAGGAACAGCTTCCTGGTATGGAGACTATTTCCAGGGGAAACCTACCGCAAGTGGGGAGCCCTACAACATGTATGACATGACGGCAGCCCATATGAACCTGCCGCTGGGGACATTCGTAAAGGTGACCAATCTACGCAATGGACGTTCCGCCGTGCTCCGGGTCAATGACCGCGGGCCGTATGTGGATGGCCGCGTAATTGACGTCTCCTACAATGCCGCCAAAGCCCTTGACTTCAAGGCGCGCGGACTCCAACGCGTCCGCATTGACGTGGTCCATCCCACGGTTGTGGCCAGCCTCGACTAGCCTTCCAGCCACATAAGGCTTTAAACTTCTCGAGGATGCTCACTCCTCGAGACAGATTAATTGTTGCTTTGGACGTATCGTCCGCAGCCGCCGCGAGAAAGATCGTGGCGGCTGTGGGCGAGTCCGTTTCCACCTTCAAGGTGGGAATGCAGCTGCTATACGGCCGAGGGGCCTAGCGTGGTTCGGGAGCTGGTGGCGGCCGGGCGGAAGGTGTTTCTTGACCTGAAATACCACGATATTCCTAATACGGTGGCTTCCGCTGTGAAGGAAGCTGCGGGGTTGGGGGTAAGTATGCTGACCGTGCATGCCTCGGGCGGATCGAAGATGCTCCGCGGAGCGGTGGAGGCTGCGGTGGGTAATCCCTCGCTCATCGTGCTGGCAGTCTCGGTGCTAACCAGCATGGACGAAGCGGATCTCGATGAGATCGGCGTGCAGGGGTCGGTTGAGAAGCAGGTTTTGGCCTTGGGGAAATTGGCTCTGGACGCTGGATGCCAAGGGCTGGTTTCGTCCGCCAAAGAGGCTCCGGCTCTGCGGAAAGCTTACGGGGACAAGTTCGCCTTGGTTACACCCGGAGTACGTCCCGCCGGTGTGGAGCATGGAGATCAAGCTCGTGTGGTTACCCCTGCCCAAGCCCTTGAGGCTGGCGCAAGCCACATCGTCGTAGGGAGGCCAATTACGGCCGCTGCAAACCCATCCTCCGCCGCATACGAAATTATCACGCAGCTTAGTGAAGTTGCGGCAGTTTCCCGCTAAGAGCGAGCCACGCTACCAAAGTTGCTTGTTTTTGATCTTGTCCCCATGGAGACCCCATGGGCTTTCCTATCTCTTGCAGTTTTTTTTGAATGTTCTCCCATGAGTTCTTCAGCAACGCTGTTGCGATGGGAGTTAACTTCGCGCTCTTTAGCTTTTACAACAGCAAGGCTATTCTCACTGGCTGCTTGCGCAATTGCATCACGGAAAAGTTCTCCTTCGGCAGTGTGAATGAGAGCGTGTGACGCCAGAATTTTTGCCAATTCTGGCAAAGGACGCCCAGATGCCAACACTATCCCGACGGAATGCACTTGGTAGTCCCTATCGCCCAGTTGTTTTAAAACGTCTTTGATCGCGTCGCCGCATAATCGTGTTGCAGTCTCAATACTGCTATGAATGATCTTTTCAGCTTTCGCTAATTCCAGACTTTCAGATGCGTGATATGGCTGACGCGGGATTTTCGCTTCAATCAGTTCGATCCGCCGCCGATCCAAAATCACCGGGGCGGAGGTTGGGCCACCAATGGCGATCATCGCTGTCCAACCAGAATGTGATCTGAATCCTAAGGCAGCCGGGAGAAATTGAATTCTCGGTTTAGACTCTCCTGTCTTGACCATAATAAGTACTGTATCTTCCGTAGAATTGCACGCCGAGCAAGGGACGTTTGATCCTACCTACTTGCATACCTCATAGCGAAGCGCCACCATGCCGCTCTTGTAAGCCTTGGTCTCGACAAGGTGCAGGGCGACGTCTTTGTGCGAGCCGCTCAAAGAACGAGATTCCATTACCAATCAGGACCGGCATGATCGAATAGCGCACTTCGTCGGCGAGTCCGAGACGCAGGCATTCGCCGGATAGTTCACCGCCTCCGACAAACCAGATGCTGCCGAAGTTCGGCTTTAATTTCTCGTTCACCAAGTGTTCGAGATCGCCGGAGTAGAACTCTACGGTATCCCTGGTCTTCCGCAGCTCGCGACGTGTAAGGACGAAGGTCGGCTTGTCGCCGTAGGACCAACCCAGTCCCTTGGCCTCGAAATTCAATGCGGTTTCATAGGTCCGCGAACCCATGACGTAGCAGTCGATGGTCTTGAGGAACTCCACGACGAATTCCGGGGACATCGTGTCCCCAGCCTCAAAGTGGTCTGAGGTCTCGAGCCAGTCCACACTTCCGTCTTTTCTGGCAATGAAGCCGTCGAGACTCGCTGCCATGTGGATGGTTACGCGGGACTTCGAGCTCTCCATCGTGACTCCTCCAGGCGGGCCGCATAAGATCATCTCGGCGCGAGGCTTCACCCCTACCCGCGCCAGAATCTTTTCAGAAATTTATGAGATGGGTTCTAGAGCTTCTCGTAGAACTCGCATGCCGAGCAGGAGATGAAAACTCCGCCGGGGATGCCGCGCTCGCGGTCTTTGACCCGTTTTACGATGCGGGTGGACTTGCCGCACTTGGGGCAGTCGGTGCTCTTTGAGGTGTCCATTACTTTTTTGCGGTCTGCTGTCTTAGCAATCTTGGCCATATATTCTCCGAAAATTTATTTTACACGAGGAGTGCGGAAACTGTCCTGCGCGTGGGACCAGTCGTATTGAAGTTTGCAATGTAAGGATTCGTGTCAGGGCATCGGCTTCAGCCATGCTTATCAGAAGCCTGACACCACATTGGCGCCGATAAGGCGCAACTGTACAAAATGTATCTAGTTTCCTTGCAGTTGCACCCCTGGGTGCGTCACTCAATATTTGGTATCGAATCGGCATGGCTGAAGCCGATGCCCTGACACGCCCCTTCCATCCTTGCAGGTCGCAGCCCTGCCGCTAATGTGAACTGGCTTTATGATTTGACTGGGAACCGCATCACACTTTGCTGTTCGGCGGATAACAAATCCCACAGAGCGCGCGGAATCGCTTCTACATCGCGGCTATCGTCGGCATACCAGCGACGGACGTAGCGGATTGTGACCAGTGCTCGTGGCGTATCAGTTATGTTAGGCGTACCTCGATGCATGGCCCACGGATGACGAATGAGCACATCGCCGATTTCGAGCGGAACAGATTGCAATTTGATCGAACCGTTTTCGAGGCCACGTTGTGCTTCGCTTTTCTGCAGGTGATGCGTGCCGGGCGCGACTTCAATCGGACCATGCTCGGGTCTAATCCGAGCCAGGCCAAAACTCACGATAATCGCATAGGACGGCAGCAACATATCAGGATTTTCGGGGAAAAGTGCCCGCTGATAGTCCACATGCGGCTTCTGATACTCCGATCCACAGACGGGCACATCACATCCCCACTGATCGGCCACGATGCGGTCGTCCATCAGGCCGCGCAAAATACTCGAGAACTTCAGGATCAAAAAAGAACTGGGGGGAGAAGTACGGTGGCTGGAAGGGCATGGAGAGAAAATGCCGGTGCGGCCCGCGATTCGGCTCGGCAGTCTGGATATAGGCCATCAACCGTGGCCAGAGGGCTTCACGACAATTTTCAATCAGCCGTGGGTCGAAATGGTTTCGCAGGATACAAAAACCACGCTCTCGAAACTCGCGGATTGCGCTTTCGACCGATGCCATGCGACGACCATGATGCCATCAGTCACCGCTATCGGAAAGTTGAATCGGGCAGATTCGGTTTTTTGAGAGCAACTTGGTTGACACGACGGGGTTCTTCCCTTAACGTAACAATTTCATGCTTACGGGACGCCATCATCACCACCATCATCACGCGCACGGCGCGGCGGCGAGGGTGTGAGGCTCAGTTAACCCAGCACCAGGATCCAAGCCCGCTGCCGCCGAGAGGCCAGCGGGCTTTTTGTTTGCCTTTAATCGCTCTGTGAAACTCTGGTGGTTAAAGGTTTTGATTTTCCACGAGCGAAATCAAGACTTAACCACAGACGGCACAGAGTTTCACAGAAGAAATGCCACAGAGGAAGAACGATGGAACAGAAAATTGATTTCGAAAAGATGCGCGGGCTGGCTCCAGCGATTGTGCAGGATGCTGTGAACGGCGATGTGCTGATGCTGGGCTTCATGAACGACCAAGCCTACGGCAAAACTCTCTCCACTGGATACGTGACTTTTTACAGCCGCACGCGGAACGAGCTTTGGACCAAGGGCGAAACTTCCGGCAACCGGCTGAAAGTGGTTTCGGCCAGCACGGACTGCGACCGTGACACTCTATTGTTCCGAGTGGAAGTAGAAGGCGAAGGCGTGGTCTGTCACGAAGGCACGCGGTCCTGTTTCACCAAGGAAATCTCTCTGGCGGGGGCGGCGTAATGAAATTGCGCATCGGCATCCCCAAGGGAAGTTTGCAGGACGCTACGTTGGCGCTTTTTGCCAATGCTGGATTGCGGATTCACGTGAACTCGCGCTCGTATTTTGCATCCACCGGCGACCCGGAAATCGAGTGCATGCTGATCCGCGCGCAGGAGATGGCGCGCTACGTTGAGCACGGCGCTCTGGACGCCGGACTCACAGGACTCGACTGGGTCATTGAGAGTGGACTGGAAGTCGTCACAGTCGCCGACTTGATTTATGCCAAACAGAGTCGCGGCAAAGTACGCTGGGTGCTGGCAGCGCCGGAGGGTTCTTCGTTTCAAAAGGCGGAAGATTTTCAGGGCAAGATTATTGCCACAGAGCTGGTGAATGTGACAAAAAAATACTTCCGCAGCCATGGTGTAGATGTGCAAGTTGAGTTTTCTTGGGGCGCTACCGAAGTGAAGCCTCCCATGTTGGCGGATGCCATCGTTGAAGTTACCGAAACCGGCAGTTCCCTTCGTGCTAATCACCTCCGCATTCTGGATACAGTTCTCGAATCCAATACTCAGATCATCGCCAATAAATCTTCCTGGGCGGATGCCGCCAAACGTCGCAAGATTGAAAACCTGGCGCTGATGCTGCGTGGCGCCATGGAAGCCAAAGACCGCGTGGGGCTGATGCTGAACGTGAAGAAAGAAGATCTTGACGGCGGTGCTGGCGTTCTGCCTTCTTTGAAGGGGCCGACGGTTTCTACATTGAGCGATCCCGCGTGGTTGGCCGTGAATACGGTGATCGAAGAAAGTGCGGCGTGGGAAGTGATCCCGCGGCTCAAGGAAGCCAAGGCGCAGGGCATCGTGGAGTATCCGCTGAACAAGGTGGTGATGTAGATGCGGATCCTCTCCGGGCGCGCGGCGGAAGCGCGAATAAAGCATCTCGTAGCGCGCAGTTCGCAATTCCAAGCGGTTGAGCCACGCGGTGCGCAAGATCGTGGACGACGTTCGCAAGAACGGCGACCGTGCCTTGCGGAAATATGCTGCGCGATGGGATGGACTGAGGTCCGGTGATTCGAATTCGATCAGTGAAAAAGAATTGCAGAGTGCGTGGAAGAAAATTTCTCCGCGGTTGCGAGTTGCTTTGAAGCAGGCAGCGGCTGAACATCCGCCAGTTTTGTGAGTGGCAGAAACCAAAAGAGTGGCGAAGGACCCAAAAAGGCATTTCGTTGGGAGTACTGGTTCGGCCCCTCGATTCGGTTGGCTGCTATGTGCCCGGTGGGCGTTTTCCGCTGGTTTCAACTTTGCTGATGACCGTGATCCCTGCCCAAGTTGCGGGAGTGGAAAATGATTCGCGTGGTCTCCCCACAGCCTCGGCCTGAAGTCTTGGCAGCGGCGGCCATGCTGGGAGTGAAAGAATTTTATCGAGTGGGCGGAGCACAATCGATTTCCGCATTGGCTTATGGAACGTTAACTATGCCACGGGTAAACAAGATCGTCGGGCCCGGAAATTTTTTCGTTACTTCGGCCAAAAAATTAGTTTCTTTCGATTGCGCGATTGACATGCTGGCCGGGCCGACCGAAGCAGTGATCGTGAGTGACGATGGGAATCCGCAATATCATCGCCGCGGACCTGGTCGTACAGGCGGAGCATGATCCAGAAACATCAGTGGTGTTCATCACTTCAAACCAGAAGCTTGCCGATTCGGTTGCAACCTGCGCGAAAGAAGTCGCCGAAGAAAACCCTATCGCCAGGAAATCGCTGGCGAAGAGCGGAGTCATCCTGATTGCCAGCTCTAAAACACAAGCACTCGCCTGGGCCAACCAGATTGCGAGCGAACATCTGACGGTATCGCGGAAGGATGTCGCCTCGGTGCAAAACGCGGGTCAGTCTTCGTGGGTGATTACTCGGCACAGGCGGCGGGCGATTACGCATCTGGCCCGAACCACGTTTTACCGACGGCAGGCGCAGCGCGATTTCGCGGCGGACTGAGTGTGATGGACTTTGTGAAGCTGATCACCGTGCAGGAACTCTCGCAAAGCGGCTTGCGACGAATTTCATCTACGATTCAGACACTGGCACTCACAGAAGAATTACAGGCACACGCGGCGTCGGTACGCATCAGAAGCGAGGCTGCCCGTGCTTAAACCTCGCGATGCAGTTCGCAATCTGAAGACCTACCATCCACCGCTGGGTGGTAGACAGGGGCTGAGGCTCGATTTCAATGAGAACACAGTTGGATGTTCTCCGAGAGTGTTGCAGCGGTTGCGTTCTTTGACCGCAGACGAGCTGGCGAAATACCCCGACCGCGAGCCGGGAGAAAAAGTTGTTTCCGCGCATCTAGGGATTGATCCGAGCGAGGTCATTCTCACCAACGGCACCGATGAAGCCATCCATTTAATTTGCGAGACTTACCTTGAGCCAGAGCATGAGGCGATTGTGGCCGTCCCGACGTTTGCCATGTATGAAATCTATGCGGGCGCGACGGGTGCGCGAGTGGTATCAGTGCAGGCGGACAACAGCTTTCCGCTTCCCTACCGAAGGAATCCTGGCGCAAATCAATCCGCATACGCGGTTGATTGCCATGGCCAATCCTAATAATCCGACCGGCGCGCTGGCATCGGCTGAAGATTTGTTGCGCATTGCCAAGGCCGCTCCTGATGCGGCGTTGCTGGTAGATGAAGCTTACTTCGAGTTTGCCGGCGAGACGCTGCTACCTCGCTGGCGCGAGGCGCCGAACCTTTTTGTGTCGCGGACGTTTTCCAAGGC
The DNA here is from genome assembly GCA_963792305.1 of uncultured Acidobacteriaceae bacterium. Lineage (GTDB taxonomy): Bacteria > Acidobacteriota > Terriglobia > Terriglobales > Acidobacteriaceae > CAWBXL01. Next base: position 9,378 of record CAWBXL010000048.1, read on the forward strand.
TTATGGGCTGGCGGGGTTGCGTATCGGCGTTCTGATGGGCACCGTGGAACAGATGTCCATGGTGCGGCGCGCCAGTTCTCCTTACAACTTGAATCATATTGCTCTGGCTTGCTTGCCCGAGGCTCTGGCCGATCAGGAATACATCCGCCGTTATGTTGACCAGGCCTTGCAGGGGCGGGCCGCTCTGGAGCAGGAATTAAAGGGCCGCGGCATTCGTTACTGGCCGAGCCGGGCGAACTTTGTGCTGTTTTACATGGGCGAGTTGAATAGTGCTTTCATTCGCGCCATGCGTGAGCGTGGAATTCTGGTGCGCGATCGCTCCAATGATCCGGGATGCAAGGATTGCGTGCGCATTACCGTTGGATCGGCCGAACACAACCAACAGTTGATGAAAGTATTGCCCGAAGTTTTCGCGGAAATTGGATTGCAGGAGAAGGTGGCAAAGTGAGGAAAGCCTCAATTCATCGCCAAACAAAAGAAACCGACATCAAGATTGCGCTTACCGTTGATGGGCATGGGCGCTACAAAGTTTCTACCGGGATCCGTTTCTTTGATCACATGCTGGAGTTGTTTGCGCATCACGGCGGCTTTGATCTGGAATTGAAAGCCTCCGGCGATTTGGATGTAGACCAGCACCACACGGTGGAAGATGTAGGGATTGTCCTGGGGCAGGCTTTTACCAAGGCACTTGGCGACAAAAAAGGAATTCTACGGGCTGGATATTTTGTGATGCCCATGGATGAGACCCTGGGCCTCGCCGCAGTGGATTTCTCCGGGCGCACATCAGCGGTGATTGATACGAAAGTAAAGACGAGACTGGTAGGCGATCTGCAATCAGAATTGGTGTTTGATTTCTTCGAAGGGTTCGCTCGCGGGGCGAATGCGGGAGTTCACTTAAAAATTCTGTATGGGCGTTCCAATCATCACAAAATTGAATCTTTATTTAAGGCATTCGGGCGGGCGTTACGCGCCGCCTGCTGGCGCGACAAACGTATGGCCAAGCTGATTCCATCGACTAAAGGATTGCTGTAATGATCGCCATCGTTGACTACAAAGCAGGCAATCTGACTTCGGTCAAAAAGGCGTTTGACCACATTGGGGCGGATTCCGTGGTCACTGCCGATCCTGCTGTCGTGGCCAAGGCCGACAAGATCGTGTTGCCGGGGGTCGGGCATTTTGCAGCTACTTGCGCTTTGAGTTCGACCGGATTGCGCGAAGCGATTGCTGCCGCAACTCAGCGCAAGGTTCCGTATCTTGGTATATGTGTGGGCATGCAGTGGATGCTGGAGTCTAGCGAAGAGGCTCCCTCGGTGAAGGGGCTAGGCGTCTGGCCAGGAGCGTGTGAGCACTTTCCTGCCGAAGTAAAGGCGCCGCATGTGGGATGGAACCAGTTGGAGATTTCTGGTTCATCGAGATTACTGAAAGGGATTGCGCCGCAGTCGTTTGTTTATTTCACGCACTCTTATCGCGTGCCGGTGATTGCGGACACCGTGGCAGCCACCGAATATGGGGGAAGGTTTTCGGCTGCTGTAGAGCGTGATCATCTTTTTGGAGTGCAGTTTCATCCGGAGAAGTCGGGAGCTGTTGGATTGAGGTTATTAGAAAACTTCTGCCAGTTGTAGTCCTCCGTGGTGATTTTCTCTGTGAAACTCTGTGTCCTCTGTGGTTGGACTTTTGACTTTTGCCGGGAAAATCAAAACCTTAACCACAGAGAACACAGAGTCCTACTGAGGAAAGACACAGAGAATTTCATGCTTACGAAACGCATTATCGCTTGCCTGGACGTCACCGCTGGCCGTGTGGTGAAAGGAATCAAGTTCCTGAACCTGCGAGACGCCGGCGATCCCGCTGAGTTGGCGGCTTCGCACAGCGCGAATGGCGCGGATGAGGTTGTGCTGCTTGATATCTCTGCTACTCACGAGAATCGAGAAACGCTAGTCGGCACAGTTCGGCGAACGGCCAAAGAGTTATTTATCCCCTTCACTGTCGGAGGCGGAATTCGCACTCTACAGAATGCGGGAGAGATTTTCGATGCCGGGGCAGATAAAGTCAGCATCAACTCGGCAGCTATTGCCGATCCTGCTTTGATTACTCAGATCGCCAACCGGTTTGGCTCACAGGCAGCGATTGTGGCCATTGATGCCAAGCGTTCGCATGAATCTGGAAAATTTGAAGTCTACACGCACGGCGGCAGAAAAACTTCGGGACGCATTGCCGTCGAATGGGCGAAAGAAGCAGAGAAGCGCGGGGCTGGAGAGATCCTGTTGACGTCGATGGATCGCGATGGCACAGGCAAGGGTTTCGACTGCGAGCTGACCGCGGCGGTCGGAGATGCTGTGCGTATCCCAGTAATCGCATCCGGTGGCGCCGGTGGCGCTGACCATTTTGTCGAAGTCTTTGGCGCTGGCCACGCTGATGCGGCGCTGGCCGCGTCTATCTTTCATTTTGGTTTGAGTTCTTTTTCAGATTTGAAGCTGCAATTGCAGGCGGCGAATATTCCGGTGAGGTTCCCTTGTTAATTCCTTCGATTGATTTGATGGGCGGCAAAATTGTCCAGCTCGTACAGGGGCGCAAGAAGGAGCTGGAGTTCGACAATTTCGACGAATGGGTCGAACGGTTTTCGGGCTTTCCCCTGGTGCAGCTGATTGATCTCGATGCCGCCATCGGCAGCGGCGACAATCGCGCGCTCATCGCAGACTTTGTGCGGCGGCTACCCTGCCAGGTGGGCGGCGGCATTCGCACGGTAGAGACTGCGCGCGAAATTCTTGGGCTGGGCGCACGGCGGGTAATTTTGGGATCGAGTCTGATTCAGGCGGCACAACCAAATATCAAGTTCGCGCAGGAGATTTCTGGCGCTCTCGGCGCGGACAAACTGGTGTTTGCTGTTGATGCCAAAAGCGGCAAGGTCGCCATCCGCGGCTGGCGCGAGGAGACGGCACTGACTCCGGTGGAGATGATTCGCGCGCTGGATGCGTGGTGCTTTGGTTTCCTCTACACGCACATTGATCACGAAGGTTTGATGAAAGGGATTCCGTTTGATACCGTGCGGGAGTTGCGCGCGGCTACTGCGAAACAATTGATTGCAGCAGGCGGGATTTCGTCGAATCAGGAGATTGAGCAATTGCATGCTATGGGCGTGGATGCGGTCGTGGGGATGGCGCTGTATTTGGGGAAGCTGGATTTGGCGGCGGCGCGGCCGGCAAAAGCAGGCCGTTCAAACGATTAGCAGGTTTCGTTTATTAGGAGTACTGAGGCCTTGGCTTTCCTCCTACCAAATGAAGGGCTCTTTCGTATTCACCGCCAAATTCCACAGATGTAATTTCGTTCAATTTGTAGGGAGTGGCTTTCTCATCCCAAGTCGCATCCGGATTGATCTCCACGAGAAAGACTTTTTCGTCGCTTAACTTTTCAACTTTTCCAATCCAACAGACTTCTCGTCGAACGGTCTCACGATGAATTGTCACAAGCGGAAATGACTTAGCAGCCGACCGCAATAGCCTCTCAACGTTCGCTACGCTAACCTTTGGCTTTTTGGGAATAGGTTCTCCAAATTTCTTTAAGGCTGCTTCAGCAAATGCTGCATAGGGGTCGAGTCGGGGATTTTTCACGTCGGCGATTCGAAAACAAGCGAATCCATCGAATCTAATTTGATCACTCTGAATTGCCATCAGAAAGAACTTCGGGCCGACATCCAAAATATATCCGCGTACAGATCCATGCTCAAAGCGTCGCGAAAACCGAATAAAACGACGCATCGCATGAATCGTCGGAGTTGAGATGCTGTTGTAGACGTCTTTTGCATAGCATCCAGTCTAGCTGAGGCGGACCCCGGATTAATATATTCGGGATCATTTTCGAGGCGAGTGAGCCGTTGAGTGTTCAGGGCCTTGCGACTTTCTTTAAATTTGGCGGGCGAGTCGCCCGCCACCGCACTTCCACCACGCACACCTCACACTTCTCACAAAAGGGTTCCGCCCTTCGATCCTTTGCTGGCCAGTTTTTGCTTAGTACACTGCGCTCAGAATTCACTCAATCCATCATGGCTACACCCATTCTCAGACAAGCGCCTGCGGAGGAGGATGCCGCTTCTAAAGTCCTCAATTTTTTGCAGGAGCTGCTGCGCGAATATCATCCGCGCAACTTTGCGGTGGAATTGTGGGATGGCACTTGCTGGGACGCGGAGCCGGGGCAGTTTCGCCGGTTTGGGTGGAAGATCAATCGGGCTGGCGCAGTGCGGCACGTGTTTGCTGCGCTTAATCACCTGGCTTTTGCTGAGGCGTTTATATATGGCGATTTCGATCTCGACGGCGATCTTGAGGGAGTATTCCCGCTCGTCGAATATCTGCTGCATAAGAGTTGGAGTGATAAGCAGAAAGCGCGGTCTGAATACTCTGCTGAATGCGTTGCCTGGGGGCGGCGATTTGCGTCCAATGCGGCGTGGTCCGCGGTTGCCTGGGCGGCTGCATTCGCGGGAGCGGGACCGGGCGGCGGTTGAGCATCACTATGGGTTGTCCAATGATTTTTACTCGCTCTGGCTGGACAAGGAGATGGTGTATTCGTGCGCCTACTTTAATGGGCAGGCTGAGAATTTGGATCTGGCACAGCGGCAGAAGCTCGATTATGTCTGCCGCAAGTTGCGGCTTACTGCGGGAGAGCGGCTCCTGGATATTGGCTGCGGATGGGGTGGGTTGATCATCTACGCGGCACAGGAATATGGAGTGAACGCGGTTGGAATCGCTTTGAGTTCGCAGGAGCGTTTGGGGGCCGAAGAGCGAAGTCAACGGGCTGAGTTAGCGGGGCGGTGCCAGGTGAAATTGCTTGACTATCGCGATCTGACGGAACCAGCGGCGTATGACAAGATTGTTAGCCTCGAAATGCTGGCGCATGTGGGTACGGAAAATCTGGCGGAATATTTTCGCCGAGTTTATCAGGCGCTGCGTCCGGGCGGGTTGTTTCTTTTGCAGTTTATCGCGCGAACCAAAGTTGCGGGCCCCCTGTTAGAGCCTGGGCTGGATGATGTTTATGTATTTCCTGATGCGGAGTTAATGTCGCTTAATGCTGTATGCGAGGCGGCTGAGGCTTCTGGATTTGAATTGCATGATCTGGAGAATTTGCGAGAGCACTACTCATTGACATTGCGGCATTGGGCGCGCGGGTTAGAGAAGCATGCGGAGCAGGGGCGGCGACTCCTCGATGAAGTGACTTATCGCAGCTGGGTTTTGCATGTGGCTTCGCGGGCGCATGAGTTTTCTTGCGGAAAGCTGAGCGTGTATCAGGCTTTGCTGGTGAAGGCAGACTCGAAGAGTGCCGGGCCTTTGACCCGCGATGATTGGTATACGAAGCGGGAGGTTCCTAAGAAAGAACCCGAAAATAAGCAGGAGGAGAGCGGGAACTGGACGCCTTAAACTAGATTCGATACACCGCTGTAGGCGCTGGTTGTTTTTTTAAGTTGAAACTTCTGTTTCCCAACTGCGCGACAGATTGGCATACAGCAGCCAAACGCAGACCGCTGCAATGATTAGCAACACAATACCCTTCCCATATGCGCCGAGCAGAATATAGCCAGAGCCGAACAAAGCCAGATAAACCATGGCGCAACCTAATATCCACGAAAGCAAATTGCGTCCCAAGTCGCGGGTTGGCGGGACCTCTGGCGCAAGCTTGGCAATCCGTTTCCATGCGGTCACATTCGGACGCACGATTCGATAGAACTTCACCAACACCTCATCGGACTCCTGTTTGGTCAGGAATGTGACGACGATCCAGACCAGTGTAGTCGTAGCAGTCACGGTCAAAGCAGTTTTGGCGAAGATTACCGCATCAGTGCCCGAGAAAGGCTTGATCCAGCGTAGCGACAAACTCACCACCATAGCGGTGCCCATTGCGGAAATCTCGCTCCAGGCATTCACCCGCCACCAATACCAGCGCAGTAGATAAACTCCGCCTGTGCCCGCTCCGATGATCAGCACGATTTCCCATCCCTCCAGAATGGAACCCAGCTGGGCGGAGATATAAGCCGAGATAATCACCAGAAGAACTGTCGCCAAGCGAGAAATATTCACGTAGTGCTTTTCATTACCGTCTTTTTTGACGAAGCGCCGGTAAAAATCGGCAACCAGGTAAGAAGCTCCCCAGTTGAGCTGAGTGGCAACCGTGGACATAAAAGCTGCCATAAATCCGGCGAACACAATGCCGCGCAGAGCATGCGGCATATGTTCGGTGACAATGCGCATGTAGGCCGGTTCCGGGTGTTCCAGGCCGGGGTAGAGAACGATTACTGCCAGTCCAGCCAGAATCCAAGGCCAGGGCCGAAGCGCATAGTGCGCGATGTTGAACCAGAGCACTGAAAGTAAGCCTTGGCGCTCATCCTTCGCACTGAAAATACGTTGTGCGATATAACCGCCGCCGCCAGGCTCGGCTCCCGGATACCAAAATGCCCACCATTGCAGCCCCATATAAACCGTGAATGTAATCACGGGAAGGGCCCACAAAGCTTGGAAAGTAAATGGACGCGAGAAATCAGGAAAGAACGACAGCGGATCACTGGCAGTGGGACCGGCAGCCGCACGCATGGCGCCGAGTTTATCCAGCATCACATGCATTCCGCCGATTGCAGAAATGGCGTACCACGCCACCGCAATGACGATGGCCATTTTCAATATGAATTGGAATAAGTCGGTCCACAGAACGCCCCATAATCCGCCCAGAGCAACATACAATCCGGTAAACGGGATCAGGAAGAATACGCAAATCCAGAGCGCATTACGCTCAGTCACCCCCAAGCTGATGGCAACGATGCTGGTCATTGCCTTGGTAACCCAGCCGAGAATCAGGCAGTTCATCAGCAGGCCCAGATAAACAGCGCGGAACCCACGCAGAAATGCCGCAGGCTTTCCGGAATAACGCATCTCGGCGAACTGCACGTCGGTAAGCAAACCGGAACGACGCCATAAACGGGAGAAGAGAAACACCGTCATCATGCCCGACGGAAGAAAACACCACCAGAGCCAATTGCCAGCGATCCCCAGTTTGTAAACCAATCCGGTCACGAGTAGCGGCGTGTCGGCGGCGAAAGTTGTGGCAACCATGGATGTGCCAGCCAGCCACCAGGAAACGTTGCGCCCGGAGACGAAGTAATCGTCTACACTCTTGCCGGAACGGCTGCGGAAGTACAGTCCCAGGAAAAGTGTGATTCCCAGATAAGCGACAATCGCCGTCCAATCCAGCGCGGTGAAGTTCATAGCGGAGAAAGCATACACGAGCGCAGGGTAGAGTGAATCCAGATATGTAGCAAGTCAGTAACGATTTCGTCTTTCTCCGCACATACAGTAGAGTGGCGCTGTCAAAAACGTGGCGGGAGGAGCGATGAAACCGAGCGACTTTTTCCTGGGAGTAGTAAATTTTTTAGGTGTGCTGGTTCCCGGCGCGGTCCTGCTTTTGCTGCGCGGCTGCTATGGCGATTACTGGCTGTTCCAGGGTAGTCCGGTTCCGCCCTGGTTGGTGTTCGGCGGTGCTGCCTACCTCGTCGGCCAGTTATTATTGGCCTCGACGGAAATGCTGAATCTCGTTGGCGGATGGGTGGCGGCCCATTGGACGAGAAAACTTGGGCCTGATATCAATGCATTTCTGGAAGAAGCGAAGCAGTATCTTCCATTATTAAAAAACCCCGTAACTTCCCCACAATCCCAGTTCCACACCGCCCTTTCTTTTCTTCGTCTGGAAAAAAGCGCGGCGGTGGCAGAAATTGATCATCACATGGCTGACTACAAATTACTCAGAAACCTGGTGGCTGTGCTGGCCATTGACTGGGTTGTTCGTGCGATATCCATGCAACAAGAAAAATGCCTGCCATTGATTGTGGAAGGCGTGGCGTTTGTCCTCACTTTCATAGCATTTGTGCGGATGTTGGGATGGGCAAAGTTGCTCACTTATCAGTACGTGTGTCTGATCGGGTATCAAAAGAAAAATTCTACGGAGACTCCGAATGCGAGCGCTTCCGGCAGCTGAAACTGCCTGGACAGCCGGGGCAGCTGCCCTACGTGGGTAGTGTCCTAATTTGATTTCTCTGCGGTCTCTGCGGTATTTCTCCGCGATCTTTGCGGTTAAAAGCGTTGCTTTTGCCTGAGAAAGTTCAAAAGACTTAACCGCGGAGAACGCAGAGAAACTTCCGCAGAGATCGCAGAGAGTCAAAATTAGGACACTTCGCTTACGTGAGCATTCTTGCTCAATGACAGCTTTTATTATTCGGGTTCGCCTGAGTATAGGAGGTCCACTACCGTGCAGTCGTCGCTGAGGGGCGTGCCATCGCAGAACGCTGAGACTGCGGCCAGAATTTGGGTGAGGCTGCCGGAGGCCGCTGCTACTTTTTCCAGGCGGTGATTGTCGAAGAATTCTCCGGTCGCGTTTTCTGCTTCGGTTACACCGTCGGTGACAAGTACCAGACGATCGCCTGCGTGCAACTGGAAGCGGTCGCTCTCATAAGTGGCATCCGCCATCAGGCCAACCGGTAAGTTGCCGTGCTCTGGACGAATTACTTCGCCATTGCATACCAACAGAGGCGGAACGTGTCCGCAGTTCACGTATTCCAGTTCGCCATCGCGCTGTAGCTTGGCAATCACCAGGGTGGCATATTTTTCGCCAATCTCTTTGTGGGTGAAATAACGGTTCACCGCAGTGACGATATCTATCAAGTTCATGCCGGCCATGAGTTGGGAATAAATCATGCCTTGCAGGGTGGACGCCAGGAGAGCGGCCGAAACTCCTTTGCCGCTAACATCGGCGAGTACAACGGTCAGGCCTGCATCGGTGTGGACTGCATCATAAAAATCTCCGCCAATTTCTTTACAGGAAAGATTTTTCCCGTCCAATTTAGCAAAAGGAACTTCGGGGATGGTCACCGTCATTAGCTTCTGTTGGATGGAGGCGGCGATGGACAGTTCTTGCTGGTATCTGCGGGAGGCCTCTTCGGCTTGCACCAGGCGAGCGTTTTCAATCAGCGATGCGGCTTCAGTAGCGACTGCGTGTAAGACATCACTGCCCACACCGGAAATGTCTCGCGAAGCAAAGCGCGAATCCACATAAACTGCACCCATTACTTCACCGGAAGCAGGTGAAACTCCGCGAGAGGTCTGGACCTGCGGCTTGCGCAGGGGAACGCAAATTACAGTGCGCAGATCAAAGGCCACGACACTTTGCCGTCCCGACAAATCCAGCGAGCGGCTGGTGTCGGTGATCAGAAACTCGGAGTTGCCTTTGATGGCATCTTCCAGGATAGAGTGGGAGATCGTCTTATCATCCAGGAGCGACTCGCCTTTGCTATTGCGTCCGGCGGCGAGGCGTAAATCTCCTACCGCATTTTTCAGGAAAACGAACCCGCGCTCGGCTCCGGTCAGTTTTAGGGTTACATCCAGCAAGGTAAGAAGTATTTCGTCCAGCACGCCGGAGGTGTTCAGGCGGCGGGCAGCGTCCAGAAAAAGTGTGAGCTTTTCCAGGTCGTTGGCCTCGGTGGAAATCTTGATGTCTGCAATCTGACTGAGAAATTCGCGGGCGGTATTGCTGGCGACATTACTGGGATTGAAGACGGCGTAAACCACATCGCGCACGCCGAACTCCAGACGATCGTTGCGTTCAAGATCTTTACGATCTACGCGTTCGCCATTTACATAGGTACCGTGTTTACTGCCCTGGTCAACGACCGTAAATCTTCCGTTTTCGGAGACGATGATGGCGTGGTCGCGAGAAACACGGGGATCGGCGACGACTACGTCTTTGTCCACTTTTCGGCCGACGGTAAATGGTGTGTGGTCAATGCTTAAGGTACGCTGTTCCCCGTTTTGCACAAGGACAAGTTGGGGAAACAGGCTGGTACCGGGTTCGGGACTAGGGTCGTGGGTGACGTGAGAAGCCATGGGCCTAATAGAGAATGATGACAGGAGTGCGGCTTTGGGGGAAGAGCCTTATCAAAAACTCAGAATCGTTTAACGCTTGAAAGCGTCCACTGCCTGCTGTTCAGTCTCGTACACTTCGAATACGGTAACTAGTTTTGTAATTTGGAGCACGTCGCGCAGCCGCTGGCCCAGGCCGGTCAGTTTGATATCCGCACCCGCCGCCCTGGCCGAAGAATAAACTCCAACTAGCGTTCCCAGGCCGCCGCTATCTATATAAGAGACGCCGGAAAGGTTGAGAACAACCTGGCGCGATTCCGCCAAAATCTTTTTGAGGCTTTCGCGCAGAGCCATGGCCTCATCGCCGAAGGTGATTCTGCCATTACAGGAGACAACCGTTACCCCACCTTGCATATGGGTATCTGTTTTCAGGGTCATGTTGCCCTCCTCATGGGGCGCAAAATCGTTCCAGCAGCCTACCCGCTGGCGCGGGATTATGCAAGATTTGGGCTTATTTGGTTATGGGAAGACTGCCGTAATAATGCCAATACATTGGGGACAAGCAGGGCGACTACAGCTGGCGGAATCGCCAGGCTGGTATAGAGCGGGACTGCCCATGCTTTTTGAACGGTGGCTGCCGGTGCAAAACATGAGGCCAAAGACAACCCTGCGGCGGCGAACCATGGCCAGAATATAAGCAGCCCGCAGACGGAGGAAAGCGTGGTCAGCAAAGTGTTTTTCTTTATGAATAAAGGGTCGCGCACAAGCAGATAAATGGCAGGCAGGAGAAGAAGTTGGTTGTAAGGAGCGGTCATGGGGATCACAGTGACGGTCACGGCCAGAACCAGCGCCATGGTGCAGGAAAATTGAGGGGAGGTTGCGGCAGCGCATCGTGACTTCCAACACACCCCAGCCAATGCGACCACGAGGCCTGCTGCTAACAATTTGCCTGGCATCGGTGCCATGAGTGTTTCAAGCACCGAGCCTCCGCCGCCGGTGTATTGACGATAGGCTGTCAGCGCGCTGCGAAACTGCCCCATCCAACCGGGCAAGACTAGCTCTGCTCCTCCCAGCAACAGAGCCATGGTCACACTGAAACCGATGAGCAATCGCTTACGATTGCGCCACTCACATCCCGCCCACAAAAGTAACCAGGGGATGAGCAGCACTACTATTTGCGGCTTGACCGTGGCCGATGCCAGAAGAATTCCCGCGAGCGCCAGACGATTACCGGCGATCAATACAGCACTTCCTGCGATCAGCGCACATATCACCAGAGTCAGTTGTTGCAGTTTAATTCCCTGTACGGAGGGAAAACATCCGAGAGTGAGTAACAGCAAGATGACAAGAATGACGGTGGGAGGCTTCCATTGCAGCACTCGCAGCCAGAGAAAAACGGTTGCGCATGTCAGCGCTGCTAAAAACCAGCCAAAGACAGATTTCACAATAGCAAAGGAGAAAAAAATTGTTGGCGCCAGAAAGAAAGCTACATAGACCGGGTATGCGAAACCTTGCTGGTCTTTCGGGTCTTCGGCACGATCAGGGTCGAGGACCCGGCCGTAGTACCCGACTTGAATTTCGCGAGTCACTTCAGGGGAATACGGATTGCGATGATGGAGAAGCAACTCGCGCGCCCCCAACCAGCGTGGATAAAGGTCGGAAAGATTGCCGCGAGGACGGCCGTGAATTTTGGCATCGGCGTTTTGAAAGGGGACAAGAATGCGTTGCACATAGAACCACATGCTGCCCGCAAACAACAGACTTGCAAACAAAACGATTTTGGAATTCTTCTCCACGGATTGAGCGGCACAAAACTCGCAGTATGTTACAACTTTTGATGAATTGGACTTTAATCTCTTATCTTGTTGCTGGTTGATATCTCCTCTAAACTCTACGGCAATCAAGGGAGCTACTTCGCCATTCTCAAATATGCCGCAATAATCGGGCGATATTTTCATTATTGGACCAGCGCACTGCTTATCGTGGCCCTGGTACCGGCATTAAAGCACCTGCACATTCCGGTACGTTTTGACTGGGAAAGATTGATTTCCCTCTACTGGCTGGTACTGTCGGCGCAAGCAATTTTCGTGGCGGCGCTTCTTTTTGGGTTTGGAACCACCCGCGACCAGGGACTTGAGCTATTTTGGCAGCGCTATCGCCGGCAAAAATTACGGATCGTTTTCATATTAGTTTATTTTTTTATTTTGCTTTGGGCGTTCCAGTGGGTCAAAGCGCTCGTATTGACGGTTGATGCAATCGCCCTGCTTGAGTATTTGGAAAGAACAAAAACATCTGAGCGATACCGCAAATTAATCGGCCTTATGGCGCCGGCGTTCTATCTCTTCGTTGGTTTCTTACTAGTCTTTTCCTACAATGACATAATCGTCTCTGTGAGGTTTTACGCCGCCAGCGATCCCACCTTTAAAGCCATAGATGCATGGCTGTTGCATGGCGGTTCAGTCTCGGAGATCAGTCATTGGGCTTTCGGTGTATTTCCAATTTCAGTCTTCAGGTTTCTCGAGTTCATCTACTATGGGATGTTTCCCCAGGTTGGAGCAGCGCTCCTAATAAGCACCTTGTATTACGGGAAACAACGCGGAATGCAGTTTGTGGGCGCCATCCTGACCGCATATTACCTCGCCCTTGCGCTGTTTTATATGTGGCCAAGTCAAGGACCATATTGGCTTTGTACGACACACTTTTTCGTATTTCCCCATAATTTGGAAACTTTTGCTGTTCAGAAGCAATTATTAACCAATGCGCAAAAGTTTTGGAACCATACTCCCTTAACTCATATTTCGACTGATTACTACATTGCCTTTCCGTGCATGCACATCGCCCAGCCGCTGATCGTGATGTGGTTTCTTCGCCAATGGAGGCGCATCGTATTGGCCTTGGCAATTTATGACTTGATATTGGTCGTCGCCATTTTATTTTTGGAATGGCACTACTTGATTGACATTCTCGCAAGCTTCCCGTTGGCCGCTCTGGCAATTGCCTCGGTAGACGGCCCCGCCATGTGGCTGTGGTTAACAAGACAGGGAAACCATAACTCGCAGCTACTGGAAAATATTCGTGCCTGAACTGACTACTTTAAGGTTCCGGCGCGGGTCCTGGTTGGTCGTATCCATCCTCTTCGCCGGCGGTATGTGGTTCTATGTGACCTGGATCTGGGCAGCGAACCAATTGCCACAATTTTCTGATCTCTATGCGCCCTGGTGGGCCACGCACGAATTGCTGTTGCATGGACGTAACCCTTACACACCAGCTGTGGCGCAGGAGATTCAAACCGTAATTTACGGTGCCCCAATCTACGGTGCCTACGCAGGAGATCCGCAGGCAATGAGCGGGGGATTGGCATACCCTCTATTCGCTGTCTTTTTGATGGCTCCTACGGCACGGGTCCCATTTCCAGTTGTGCAGAAAATATTCCTTTGGTCATCTCCCGCGATTATTCTGCTGAGTCTGGGACTTTGGCTTTATGCGCTGCGGTGGCGAATTCACCCGCTCGAACTGTTAACCATCAGTATGTTTGTGCTGGGAAGCTACCCGGCATTGCAAGTAATGAAATTGCAGAACCTTAGCGTTGTTGCCGCATGTCTGGTGGCGGGAGGACTGGCTTGCATTGTCGCAAACCGCCTTGGCCTGGCAGGCATTTTATTGTCAATTGCAACGTTCAAACCACAATTTGTTGTGATTCTGGTTCCCTGGCTCGGGTTGTGGACGATCGCCAGGTGGCGCGAACGCCGTTCGCTGGCATGGGGCTTTCTCGGTGGTATGGCAGTGCTTCTGGCAGGTAGTGAAATCCTGTTAAGAGGATGGACCGCGGATTTTCTTAGGGTGGCTATTGCTTATAGGAAATACACATACGGACATTCACTGATCGACATCTGGTTCTCCACTCATGGTGAACCATTTGTTGCTATTGCGTTTTGTCTGGGTGTAATAGTCCTCTGTTCGAAATATCTTTTGGCGCCTGCACAAGGCATGCCTTTTTTTCTTGTTTGCTGTTTGGTCCTTGCGGCAACGCTTGTTGTCATCCCCACCATTGAACCTCACGCGCAACTTCTTATACTTCCCTGCGCGCTAGTACTTGTACGCTACCGGAATTTCATTTGGGAAGGCGGAAGGTTGCATCGCCTTTTGTTCGTAGCGACCGTGTGTTTATTCGGATGGGAATGGATCGCCGCTTTGGGGCTCACCTTGGCAGCGATCTGGCTCCCTCACAGAACCCTGGTTGGCTGGTGGATGCTCCCTTTGTATACAAGCCCACTTCTCCCTTTAGCTATGCTGCTGTCCTGTGGATTTCTATTGGGGACAGGGAAATTGAGCGGCACAGTGGTTTCACTGAACCATTCTCGTTAACCCGGCTTTGGGTATAGTATGGGTTCTATATGCAAGAAGTTGTCGTTTTTTCAGGCCTTGCCGAGGTATCATGAGTGCCAGAAAGCGTGCGTAGCCCTCAACGTAAACCGTTGACTGGCAGGGTTGTACAAAGTTTGCGTCGGGATTCTTAGCTAGTGCGCACAAAATTGCATAACGGCTGGGTTATGCTGCCCGGTCGTTAGGAGGACATAATGAGTAGATTTCTCCGTCGAGTCTGGCAAGATGAAGAAGGACAGGATATTGCAGAATATGCCGTCATGCTGGCTGTGATTTTGGTGATCGTGGTGGGTACGGTACGGCTCATCGGATCCAATGCCAATAACGTCTTTTCTTCTGTTGCCAGTTCGATGAACAACTGAATTGCTGTGGACCATACGTGGAAACTGCCTGCGGTGATGAAGAAGCAATGCCGCCGTGTAGCGGTGGTTTTTTGTGGCTGTTCACAAAAATTCATGCCCCGGCATGTATGCAATGGGAACTTGAGGAGCAGTCATGAACCGCAACCGGCTGTTGATGATCGGCGTAGTGGCACTGGCCTTAGGACTGTTTGTCAGTTCCGCCGTCTACAGCAAACTCGGAGCTAAAAGCCAGTCTGGGCCGATACAAGGCGTAGATGTGCTGGTGGCGGCCAAGGACCTCGCCGTCGGCAGCAAGATTAATAACGACGACATTAAATTCGCCCGTATTCCTCAAGGCTCTATTCCCGCCAATGCCATGCGGCAAAAGACAGACGCGCTGGAGCGTGGAGTGGTTCTACCGATCACAGCGGGCGAATTTATTCTGCCGTCGAAACTGGCCGCAGACAAAGCTGGTTCTGGGCTTCCCTCTTTAATTCCGCCGGGCATGCGCGCCATGTCAGTGCGTGTGAATGAAGTAGTTTCGGTCGCGGGCTTTGTGCTGCCAGGAACTCGCGTGGATGTCCTGTTGACCGGCAAATCCAGTGGCAGTAGCGATGACCAGACGACAACCGTATTGGAAAATGTCGCGGTCCTTGCTACAGGACAGAAGCTGGAACGCAATTCAGCCGGCGACCCGGAAAATGCCGCCGTAATCACCCTGCTGGTTTCTCCCGATGATGCCCAAAAGTTAACCTTGGCGAGCTCTCAAGGAAAAATTCAGCTGTCACTACGCAACCCGCTGGATACAAAACAGCAGGACTTGGCGTTGGTTAATAATTACTCTCTGTATCGTGGTGGTGCTCCAGTACGGCCGGCAGCCACTACGACAACGCCGCGGGCGAGAACGAAAGCTGTAACAACGGTGCCTGCGGCTCCATCGGTTTATCAGATAGAAATCATCAAAGGCGACAAGAGAGAAGAAACCAAGTTCTGATGGCACCCTCGGCTTCAACAACCAAGGTTCTGAGGTTCGTTCACATGTCCATTGGCTCCCTTCGTGGAGTGGAACAGAAATTAACAATTCAATCAGCCATGGTTTTGGCGATGCTGATCGCTGGTTGCCTCTGCGTGTCTGTTGTGGGACAGCAAACGCCAACGCCAGCTCCCGGAACAGCCGAGCAGACATTACCTCCGGCTGCCAGCGCAACGCAATCGGAAGCGCCCGGATCAGCGCCTTTGCGGGTCCTGGTTGGCAAATCCCTGCTGATCAATACCAATGGGAACCGGATCAAGCGTATCTCGGTGACTGATTCCGCGGTGGCAGATGCTATTCCGATCTCGCCCACGCAAATTCTGATACATGGAAAATCTGCCGGCGAAGTTTCGCTGTTGATTTGGGATGAAGCAGAACGCTCACGCAGTTTCGATCTGCGAGTGGATGTAGACGTCACTGCTGCCACTGAGGAAATCCAACGAGTTTTCCCCGACGAGCGCATTACCGTTACGCCTTCCCGCTCGGCTATCGTGCTCTCCGGACACGTTGGAACCGAAGACACGGCGAAACGCGCGGGTATGATCGCTGAGGCATACTCCAAGAATGTTGTGAATGTGCTCACCTTTGGTCCAGTGGGCGCTCAAGAAGTGTTGCTGGAAGTCAAGTTTGCTGAGGTAGACCGCTCGGCCTTGAGTCAAATCGGATTCAACATTCTAAGCACGGGTGCGGGAAATACTATCGGCACTATTTCGACTGGACAATTTGGCAGTACACAAATCAACCAGCTTCCGCAGTCAACCACTACTCCCGTTAACGCTACCCTGGGCGATTTGCTGAATATGTTTTTGTTCCGGCCCGATATTAAGCTGGGCGTGGTAATTAAAGCGTTACAGCAGAAAAACCTTTTGCAGATACTGGCTGAACCGAATCTTATTGCCATGAATGGCAAGGAAGCCAGTTTTCTGGCCGGCGGCGAATTCCCCTTTCCGGTCGTGCAGCCTTCTGCCGGGGCTACCAGCGTCAGCATTCAGTTCAAGCAGTTTGGCGTGCAGCTGAAGTTCACGCCCATTATTACTCCAGCAGGAAACATCCATCTCAAGGTAGCGCCTGAGGTAAGCACGCTGGATTTTGCCAACGGCGTCACGGTTTCCGGAGTCATTATTCCAGCACTGAGTTCGCGGCGCGCAGAGACTGAATTTGAGTTGCAGGACGGGCAAAGTTTTGTGATTGCCGGTTTGATGGACAATCGCGTCACCAACATCGCCAGCAAGATCCCGGGGTTGGGAGATATCCCCATCCTGGGAAATTTCTTTCGCAGCAAAAGCTATCAGAAAAGCAATGCGGAATTGATGGTGCTTTGCACGGTGCATCGTGTCGGCGCCAGTACGGCGACACCGCCTGTTCCCACCGGACCAGCACCACTGTTGGACAAAGACAAGTTTGATAAGACTCAACCGGGCGGTGATAAGAAGTAGCTTGATCCGGGTTTGAGGCAATTTATTGTGGTTGAAAATTCCTAGGGGCAACAAAAAGGGCTCATGCCCGAACTTTCTGTAGTGATCGTAGCGTCAGATCCAGACCAGCGTTCCGTGCTGCAAGTTTTGGTGGATGGCACCAGTGTGGCCCACGCGGTATTCAGTGCTTCGACTTATCCTGTGGCTGCTGCCGACCCTGTGGTGCGGCGGATTCAAAGCGCCTCTCCTGATGTGATTCTGGTGGACATTCCCGCGGACAATCCTTTGGTGGCGCTGCATACCATCGAACTACTCCAGCAAGAAGTTCCGGGGGCGGCAGGATTCGCTATTGGAGGGATGGCACAACCGCAGGTCATCATCCAGGCCATGCGCGCGGGAGCTAAAGAATTTATCGAGAAGCCCACCACAACTACCGACTTACTGGAAGCCTTTGTGCGTCTCACCACGTCGCAACGCAAGGTCAAAGCAAGAAACAATCCGAGGCAAGATTTTCACTGTGGTCAATGCCAAGGGGGGAAGTGGCGCGACTACCGTCGCGGTAAATCTAGCGTTGGCGCTCCAGGCGGCGCATAGTTCTGTGGCTCTGGTAGATATTGCTCCCTTGGGCCATGCAGCCCTGCATATGAATCTTAAGCCGCTGTTCAGCGTGGCCGATGCGGTACGGAACCTGCACCGCATGGATAGTTCCCTGCTTGAGAGTTACATGACCCGCCACAACGATGGATTGCAGGTGCTGGCTGGGCCTAGTGTACCGGCGGTGGCTGATCCCTCCAATGCCGACTTTGCGCGACTATTTGACATGCTGGTAGGACAGTTTCGCTATGTGGTGGTGGATGCATCCACCCGTGTGGATGCCACAACGCGGCTGCTATCCAACCTTTCCGCTGCGGTGTTGCTGGTGGCACACACTGACGTCGCATCACTTTGGAGTGCAGCGCGAATCCAACAGTATTTGGGAGAAGCCGGGAGTCGTGACAGAATTAAGCTGGTACTGAACCGCTTTCGCAAGATTGCCGGGTTCAGCGAGTCGGACGTCGAGGCCGCGGCGGGCGCGAAATTAATCTGGAAAATCCCCAACCAGTATTTTGCGATTTCTTCGGCCATCGACCGGGGAGTGCCCCCCATGCACCAAAACCACAGCGAGCTGGCACGGTGCTTTATTGGTTTGGCGGGCCGCCTGACGGAGAATGATGCCGATGTAAAGCGGGCGGCGTGGTCGTTATTCAAATCAGTCTAAAATTGAATCATGGCAAACGTTCAGACATTCGAGCGGGCAGAGTACCAGCAGGTTAAAGCGGACCTGCACCGCAAAATCCTGGACCGGCTTGATCTGGAGAAACTGGGCAAGTCACCCGGTGAAGCGGCGCGCGAAGAAGTCCTGCTGCTGATTCGCAATACCGTCAACAGCGAGGCTGTGCCTCTTAGTTTTGCCGAACGCGAACGGCTGGCGCGGGAAATTCTGGATGAGATTTTCGGGTTAGGCCCGCTGGAGATACTGCTTCGCGATCCTACGATTTCCGATATTTTGGTCAACAGGTTTGACCGGGTATACGTCGAACGCGCGGGCAAGATCGAACCGACCGGCCTTAGCTTCAAAGACAATCAGCATTTAATGCAGATCATTGACCGCATTGTCTCGCGGGTGGGACGGCGTGTGGATGAATCTTCTCCCATGGTGGATGCTCGCCTGGCAGACGGCTCGCGTGTAAATGCCATCATTCCGCCGCTCGCGCTTGATGGGCCTTGCCTTTCCATACGACGTTTTGGACGCGATCCGATTACAGCACGGGGCTTGATCGAGAACAAGAGTTTGACCGAGCCGATGCTGGAGATGCTCTCCTCCATGGTCAAGGGCCGGCTCAACATTCTGATCTCCGGCGGTACCGGTACAGGAAAGACCACTCTGCTGAATGTGCTCTCCGGTTTCATTCCAAATTCCGAGCGCATTGTGACGATTGAAGATGCCGCTGAATTGCAGCTGAAGCAGGAACATGTGGTGCGCCTGGAAACACGGCCAGCGAACATTGAAGGCAAAGGCGCGGTGCGGCAACGAGAGCTGGTAGTCAACAGCCTGCGTATGCGCCCCGACCGCATAGTCGTCGGCGAAGTCCGTGGCGAGGAAGCCTTCGATATGTTGCAGGCCATGAATACGGGCCACGAGGGTTCGCTGGCCACCGTACACGCCAACTCCGTGCGTGATGCCCTTTCGCGTATCGAGAACATGTTTTCCATGGCAAACTTAAACATTCCTGAGCGCGCCATACGCAATCAGATTTCATCTGCGATCCATGCGGTGGTGCAGATTGCGCGTATGGGCGACGGCACTCGTAAGGTGATCAGTATTTCTGAAATTACCGGCGTGGAAAATGAAACCATCACCATGCAGGACATATTTGTTTTCGACCGCACGGGAGTGGACGAAGGCGGCCGGGTACGAGGAATATTTAAGGCCACTGGAAAGCGGCCTGGCTTTGCGGAAAAATTAGGCACCGGCGGAAATCGTCTGCGCCCGGCGCTGTTTGAATCGCAGATGGAAGTTTAACCAATTTAATGGCAGCCATCCTCATTTCCGTTCTGGTTTTTGTGCTGGTGAGCACAGTCGTTTTTGTCGCCTTCAAAATCCTCGACAAGCGCAGTGAACAGGCGCGCCTGCTGCGTGATCGCCTGGCAGCGGTGCAGAAAGCGGCAGAACGGGCGCCGAGCGAAGAGCTAGCACTGTTGCGCGATGAGATGTTGAGTGAGATTCCCGCACTCGACAGCTTACTGCGGCGTTCCGAACGCGTTAGTGATTTGCAGTCCATGCTCTCCCAGGCGGACCTCGATATCCGCGCCGGAAACATGTTGCTGCTGTGCGCAGGCACTGGCATTGCTTTTTCCATAGTGGCCTTCTACATGGGCGGCGCCATTATTTTCGGCTGGCTCGGCTTGCTGCTGGGATCGTTTCTTCCCTACTCCTACGCTTCTTATCGGCGTTCGAAACGTTTTCAGAAATTTGAAGAGTTGTTCCCGGAAGCCATAGACACCCTCGCCCGCGCGGTACGTGCCGGCCATGCTTTCACTACAGCGCTCGAACTTATCGCCAATGAAATATCGGAGCCAATCGCATCCGAATTCCGCAAGTTGTTTGAGGAACAAAAATTCGGTTTGCCAGTGCGTGATGCCCTCATCAATCTGACACAGCGTGTTCCCTTGGTGGACGTCAAGTTTTTTGTGACTGCGGTCATGCTGCAACGCGAGACCGGCGGCAACCTAGCGGAAATTCTGGACAATTTGTCCTACGTGATTCGTGAGCGCTTCAAGATCATGCGGCAGGTCAGGGTGCATACCGCTCAGGGACGGCTCACCATGGTATTGCTAATGTCACTACCCCCGGTGATCGTGTTGGTGATGCTGATCATGAGTCCGAGCTTCATTCGTCCATTATTTACTGATCCGATAGGACATACTTTGGTGGTTGGCGGTATTGCATTGCAAACGATCGGTTATTTTTGGATTCGCAGAGTAATCCGAATACAGGTTTAGTTTATGTCCCCACTTGGGTTAGCGATTATCGTTTTTGTCACGATCGTAGTGGCCGTGTTTTCCCTTGCCGCTGCGGCATTCGCGCCCACGTCGGTATTGGGAACGCGCTTGCGGGCCCTGGGCTGGCAAGGTGAACCTGAGCCGGAAAAACCGCCGATTCGAGAACGCATTGAGCAAGCACTCGATCCGCTGAGTAGGGCGCTACCCCTCTCGCCCGCAGAAGTGTCTAAAGCACGTGGTTGGCTGATTCAAGCCGGATATCGTGATGCGCGCCACGTGAGCCTGTATGTCGGCAGCCGCATTTTCTTTGCCTTGCTGGGAATTGGAACGGTGATCGTGATTTCCGGCTTCGACTCCCTATTTCTGATGGTTGGAGTCGGGGCGTTCGGATTCTTTCTGCCGCGTTTCATTCTGAAGCGAATGATTAAAGAACGGCAACACCGGATCAAAATCGGATTGCCGGACGCGCTGGACTTGACTGTAATCTGCGTGGAAGCTGGATTGGCGCTGGACCAGGCCATGATGCGTGTAGGTGAAGACCTGCGCCACGCTCATCCTGAATTGAGCAGCGAATTTCATCTGGTCAACCTGGAAATGCGGGCGGGCAAGCCCAGGGTGGAAGCCCTGCAAAATCTCGCGGCGCGCACTGGAGCGGACGACATTCGTCAATTGGTTGCCACCCTGGTGCAGACCGATCGCTTCGGCACCAGCGTGGCCCAGGCCCTGCGCGTGCACTCGGATTCACTGCGGACAGAGCGGCGGCAGCGGGCCGAAGAACAAGCGGCCAAAACCAGCATTAAAATGATTATTCCCCTGGTGTTGTTCGTTTTGCCTTCCATCCTCGTAGTAACGTTGGGCCCAGCTATCATTCAGCTGTACCGGACGCTCGCCGCACCCGGAGGAAAATAGGTTCTCCCCTCTCGTAGAATTTGATTCAGGAGTAGTTGTTTGTCCTTGGGCCCGAAAACATACGCCTTTAACCGTACCCGCCAGGCCTATCTGGCTACAGATCTATCAGTTGCGGACACGCATTGGTCTCGTTTCTGCGGGCTGATGCTCAAGCACGCATCCAACTTTCAAAAGGGCCAGGGCTTATGGATTACCCCTTCCCGCGGCGTGCATACCTTTGCCATGCGTTTTCCCATTGATGTGATTTACTTGGATAAGGCAAAACGAGTGGTTCATCTGGAGCCGGGGTTGAAACCCTGGAGGATGGCTGCGGTTAAGCTACAAGCCGCGTCTGTTCTGGAGTTGCCCGGTGATACGCTGGGAGCCAGTGGCACTACTATTGGAGATGAGTTGGAGATTGTAGGCTAAACCTGTGACTGTGCTTCAACTGGACGGTGTAAACCCCGTCATCACACAAGTCGGAACCGAACGCGAACTCAAGTTATTGATTGAGTGGTCTTCGCCTTGGGAAGAATTCCGTTCATCTATCGGGCCAGCATTCAAGCGCTCTCCACGCAGACTGGCGGGAGAGGCGCGGACTGAGATTTTCCCCTATCGCGGGATGCTTTTGAGCCTGTGCCTGGAAGTGCTGATTTTGGCCGCAGTGATTATTATTCCGGCAAAGATTGCTTCCATGTCGCCCTATGAGGCCCCGAAGCAGGCGAAGTATGAAGTGATCTATTACTCAGCGGATGAACTTCCCCGCACAGAAGACGCCGGTGGAGCTCAGACGGGACGTTCCGGCAAGGCGGGTGGGCGCGAGGCCTTTCATCACACGCAGACGATTCGCGTGGCGCGCGGTGGTTCTCTGCAAGACAAGGTCGTCGATGTTCCCAATCTTAAGCTGCCGGTTTCGAGTACCGCGGTAGCCAATCTTTTGGCCTATAAACCTATTCCTGGACCGCCGCCTGCTGAGGGCTTGAAGTCGTCGCTGCGTGCTCCAGGGGCCCCACAAACGCAAGTAGTCGCGCCTGCGCCATCCGTGGAACAGCAGGCCACGCGCTCTGCCCCAGTTTTCAATAGCACCGTGGTGGCGCCCAGCCCATCTGCGCCCAAGCGGGATTTAGCTGCGCTGCAAATTCCTGGATCGCATGTGATACAGGTCGTCCCCCCGCCGGTTTCAGCACCGGAGCGGGCGACCATGAACTTAAATCCCAAACTGACCTTGCCGTCGCAATTGGTGGTCGCCCCAGCTCCTGCACAGGTCACACGCGATCTCTCCGCGCGCGGGCCGGGGTTTGGCTCCGGTGAATTGCAGAAGCAGGTAATTCCTCCCGCAGTGCAATTGCCCAGCGGGACAGCACGTCAGGGAACAGGGATATTCAACGGCAATTCTGATGCGGTGGTTCCGCCGCCGGTGCAGATGGCCAATGGAGCAGTACAGCAACGCCGGGGGCCGGAAGGACTCAACAGTAGCGTGGGCGTAGCAGCGCCTACAGTCCATATGGACAGTAACGCGGTGCAACAACGCAGAGGTCCGCAAGGACTCAATGGCAACGTCGGTGTGGTAGCGCCTACGGTGCAGATCGCGAACGGTGCGTTGCAGAGGCCGGGAGGAAACGGCTTAAGCGGAAACGCGACTGTGGCAGCCCCAACGCCATCCCTTTCGGGGCTGGGTTCGATGACCGGTCGAGGTCAAGGCAGACGCGGAGGCGGGCTCGGTGGCGCCATTGACTCTGGCGACGTGGCAGCCCCGCCTAAGGGTGGTGGGAGTGGAAATGGCACTGGCGTTGTGGTTTCCAGCAACCCAGGTTCGCAGAAAGGAATTCCCAGCAGCGGTGGCGCCGGGGCGTTGGCGATGTCCCCCAAGGGAGGCACTGAACCCGGCCTAGGAGGCTCCGGCGGGGGCCAAAGCATCGGACATGGCCCGGGCCCCGGAAGTGGGTTCTCCGGTGAAGGAAGCGGTGCAGGAAAAGAAGGTAGCGGGCGCGGATCGGACCCAAATGCAAAGGCAGGAATTTCTCCTTACCCTGGACCGGGTGGAACAGGCACGGGAGTCAACGGAACTCCGGCCATGCCTGGTGTTTCGGTAAAAGGTGGAAATAGCAATATTGTCACCCTGCCCAGCTTTGGAGGCGACGGCGATCAGCCGAACAGCCCAAGCCGCTCCTCAACCGACAAAGGCAAGCAGGGGACAGGGATTACGGTTATTGCAACGTCACACTCAGGCGGTGCTTTCAACCGCTATGGCTACCTGAAGGGCGACAAGGTTTACACCATCTACCTCGACACCACGGTGGGGCCAGCGGTGATGCAGTTGGCAGATCCATTGTCGGCGGCGCATCCATCTTCGGAAGACCTCGACGCGCCCGAACCGATTCGTACTGACCTGCCCGTGGGGATTTTACATTCGCGGCTGGTTGTGGCTTGCGTGATGGATACGTCAGGAACGCTCAAGAATTTTCAGGTCCTCGAGCCGGGGAATGCCGTCATGATGGCCAAGGTGATGGCTGCGCTTCCTCACTGGAAGTTTAAGCCGGCAATGCGCGGAAACCAGACGGTGGAAGTGACGGCGATCCTCGGCTTCAACATTGACACCAACGACCGGTATTGAATTTCTACGACTCCGCCGGAGTGAGCTAGGCCCTGGGCGCGGGAAAAAAAGCAAAACGCAAATCCACCAAAGCATGCAACACAATCGGCAGGAGTAGCGAGCCGGATTTTACGTAGAGAACACAAAAGAATCGCCGCTGCAAGCCGTTCAGTTACGTATTGCTCATGGCCGACGTACATCTGCAGCACCTGGCTTTGCACCTTGATCGCGCGGATGAGCACCCATATTTTCCTGGTGTGAACGTTTGGGGGTCCGAAGCGGCCAGTTCTTCGAGCTCTTCGGTCATCGCGGCATGCTGATCCGTGGCGACCTGCAGTTTCAGTCCCGTCCGTTCCAGGCGTCGCGCAATTCCCGCTGTTCGCGGAGCGCGGCGCCAAATTTTCGACGGACGTGGTCAACAGCAAGCACAGGCGGGCCACCTCTGCGGCGAGGCTCCTGGCTGAAACTTCTCAATTTGTCCCGAGAGTCCGTACAGGTCATCGCGTCAGATATTGGTGAGTTCACGGTGTTATTCAAGGTGTTGAATCGAATGTTTGTCGCCAGGCCAAAGGATTTCGATGGCATCGCGAACAAGGCCCCGCAAAATGCCGGACCCTTAACAGCTATCGAAGATGAGAGGTCGGAAAAGTCGCCGGTCAGTACCCATGACGCAGGCGCAACGCACACAAGGCAACTTTTTAACGAAGTGTAGCTCATGCTACGGGGTCTGCGGGACTAGGAGTTCGTGGGCGAAAAGTAGACCTGGGGATGCAAAAACGCTGCCAACAATCAGGTGCCCAGGCTGAACTGTTCTTGGGAATCGCGAGCGGGAAGCTGGCCTTTGCGTTGTACACCCGGCATAATCGATAACATCACGCCGTTCTGGATTAGCCATATATTCGAGACGATCTGGAATGAATGACACCCGCCGCGACGTCACGATTGTTTGCGAACATTGTGCGATATCGATTGATTCGACTCGACTGTCCGCGTCCCGCCGCACCTGCCCAAACTGTGGTGGTGCGATCCAGCGACTGGGGCCGATCTCGTGGGCCAATGTCGCCCGCGTGGCCAGCGGCATCATTATTTACTTGGTTCGGTTGGTCTTGCTACT
>CAWBXL010000049.1:0-4792 GCA_963792305.1 uncultured Acidobacteriaceae bacterium
TTCGAAGCTCTAGGTACAGCGGAAGCAAAAATCCACAACGTCGACATCAACAAAATTCACTTCCACGAAGTTGGCGCTGTGGATGCCATGGTCGACATCGTCTGTTCTGCCGTTGCAGCTGAGGCGCTCGGCGTCGACGAAATCGTCTGCTCGCCACTGAATGTTGGTGGAGGTACGGTCAAATGCGCTCACGGCGTTTTGCCGATTCCCGTTCCCGCCACGGTTGAGTTGCTGAAAAATGCGCCAGTTTACTCCTCGGGCATTCAGGCTGAACTGGTCACCCCGACAGGCGCGGCTATCGTCAATGTGTTGGTCAAGCGCTTCGCCAATTTCCCCACGATGAAAATCGAAAAGAGCGGATATGGAGCTGGCGGGCACGACCTTCCCGGACATCCCAACGTGGTGAGGTTAACGGTTGGAGAAGCTTTACCCGAATTAGCCGCAAAGACTTCACAGGAAACTATCTCGGTACTGGAAGCCAACCTCGACGATCTCAATCCCCAGGTCTTTGGCTACGTGATGGATCGGGTTTTACAGGAAGGCGCCCTGGATTGCTTCGGCGTGCCAGTGCAAATGAAGAAGAACCGCCCGGGAACTTTGCTGACGATACTCTGCAAGCCGGAAGATGCAGACAAACTGACTCAGATTATTTTTACTGAGACCAGCACACTGGGAGTACGGCGGCGCGAAGAAAAAAGACACATCCTGGCACGGAAGTGGGTCACGGTTCCCACTCAATGGGGCGAGGTGCGGCTAAAGGTTGCCAGCATGAATGGCACGATCACCAACTACGCGCCTGAGTATGAGGACTGCCGGAAGATCGCTACCGAGCAGAAAGTCCCGTTGAAAAGCGTAATGAATGAAGCCATGGAGACCTACGCGAAGTCCCTCAGGGGCTAAAGCCCCACTTGTTTGGTAATCTGAACGCAGGGCTAAAAAGCCCTGCTCCACCCAAGATTAATTACGAACCTATGTCCAAGAAGTTCTACATCACGACGCCCATCTATTACGTAAACGCGCGCCCACACATCGGGCATGCCTACACTACCATCGCCTGCGACACCATTGCCCGTCGCAAGCGCATGTTGGGCTTCGACACATTTTTCCTCACCGGCACCGACGAACACGGACAGAAGATCGAACGCGCCGCGCAGGCTGCGGGAAAAACTCCGCAGCAGTTTGCCGATGGCGTTTCCGCACAGTTTCGTGCGTTGTGGGACCGGATGGGCATCACCTACGACGATTACATCCGAACCACGGAAGAGCGCCACAAAAAGCGGGTGTCCGAACTGTTTAAGGTCATTCGCGATAATGGATACATCTACAAAGGCAGCTACAGCGGCCAATATTGCGTGTCGGATGAGATGTATGTAGAAGTCGGCCCCGGCGAGCCATGTCCGGAGTGCGGCAGAATTACGGAAACCATCAAAGAAGAGAATTATTTTTTTAAGCTCTCAGCCTTCCAGGACAAATTGCTCAAGCTGTACGCCGACCAGCCAGACTTTATCCGCCCGGAAACAAGGCGCAATGAAGTCATCTCGTTTGTGAACAGCGGACTGCGCGATCTGTCCATCAGCCGCAGCACATTCTCGTGGGGCATTCCCATCCCGGACGATCCTAAACACATCATGTACGTCTGGCTGGATGCACTGGCGAACTACATCACGGCCATCGGCTACGGCTCGTCGCATCAGGAGCGCAAAACGCTTTCCAGAAATATTGGCCGGTCGACTTGCACATGATCGGCAAAGAAATTGTGCGGTTCCATTGTGTCTATTGGCCCGCATTTCTTATGGCGGCGGGCTTGCCTGTCCCGCAGCACCTCTTCGCCCACGGCTGGTTGCTGTTTGAAGAAAGCAAGATGTCGAAGTCACGCGGCAACATTGTGCGCACCGAGACCATTCTCGACGTCCTCGGCGCCGATGCGCTGCGTTACTTCCTGCTGCGCGAGATTGTCTTCGGGCAGGATGGGTCGTTTTCGTTCGACGCATTAGTTCAACGATATAACTCCGATCTGGCGAACGGCCTGGGCAATCTTGCCAGCCGCACGCTGACCATGATTGGGCGCTACTTCAAGGGAGAAGTGCCCTACCCGTCGCCCGCAGCGGCACACAAGCAAACGGATGACGCAATTGCTGATACTGCACGCCGCGCCATTGCGGAATACAACACGTATTTCGAGCAGTACCAGTTTTCAAAAGCGCTGGAAGCGGCATGGTCGCTGGTTGCGGCCGTGGACAAATACATCGTTGAAAACGAACCTTGGGCTTTAGGTGAAAAACAAGACGAAGAGAGCCGCGCCCGTTTGGCCACCGTTCTTTACACCAGCGCGGAAGCGTTGCGTATTGTGACGGCGCTGGCGCATTCAGTGATTCCCGAGTCCACGGCAAAAATCTGGACACAGCTGGGAATCGGCGACATTCGCCATTTCGATCTCAGCAGTCTCAAGTGGGGCCAACTCAAGCTCGGCACGAAATTAGGAGAGATCGCTCCAGTATTCCCACGCGCGGACAAATCCGCCATTGAAAGGATGCAGAAGATGGAAGATGAGCAGCGTAGCGCTCCCACAGCAACTGAAATCAAACCGGTAGCAGCGCCCGCCGTGCCGCCAGTGAAGGCTACAGCACCGGGTTCCGACGGCAAAATCACCATCGAAGATTTCGCCAAGGTCGAATTGCGAGTGGCGTTGGTCAAGGTTGCTGAAAAAGTTCCTAATGCTGACAAGTTGTTGCGCCTTGAAGTGGATCTCGGCACGGAACAGAGGCAGATTCTGGCAGGGATTGCTGAGTCTTATGCTCCTGAATCGCTAGTCGGGCGCAAGGTTGTAATCGTAGCCAACCTCGCGCCGCGCAAGATGCGCGGATTGGAATCGAATGGAATGATTGTGGCGGCATCGCCTGAAGGTGGGAAAGCCGTCTTGGCGGGATTTCTGGAAGATGTCCCGGTTGGGACACGACTGAAATGAACCGGGATAAATATAGTTCTCAGTGTTCGAAGTATGAGTCGGTTGAGAGCATTTGCTTGAAGTAGTCGTCTTTCCAGTTTGGATTGATGCGATCCAGCAAAAGGCCCTCGGCGGCGCCAAATGGATACACCGCCAGGCGCCCTGATTTCGCCAGATCAACCTGCTTTAGTTCATTTAAGGCATTTTCGCGTGGCTTGGACGCATATGTGTCAAAAGCTTCGAAATCAGCCAGCGCGGAGTATTCCGCCGTTGGCTGATATTTTGTTGCCGCTTCGGCTACCTTGACTTCGGTATAGCGTGCAATCCCCTCCTGCCACAATTGGAAACTTAAATATTTATGATCGTCGGGAGCGAGCTGGGCGAAGAATTTCTTTCGTGCCTCAACATATTGTTTTGCCAGGCCGCGGAACTTGCCTTCATCTTTCTCGCTTAAAGCAGCCAGCAACAGATTCCTCAATTGCGCGAATCCTTGGCCGACTTCAGGCTTGGTGTAGGGAAATGCGTAATTCAACATCCACATTCCCGAGTTGTCACCACGCGACAATCCAAGCGCATCAACTGCCGCATAGTAACCGGGCTGCGCGGCTTGCAACTGGTGAAAATGCTCATGCATGAGAGTGACTACCCAAGGTGTACTTGTCTTACTCATGGTGTTTTTCGGTTCACCGACGACGATGACGGAGGGCGGTCCGAACGCCGGAAATGTGGCCAGAAACGACGGCGAGAATTTACGCGGCCGCACGTAAAACTCATTGTCCACCTTTTTGAAATCCTGCGGCGGCGCGGGGTGATGTGTCAGAAATTCGTTGTCTGGCGTGACCAGCAATACAGGAGTTGGAGTCTGTCTCCAGTTGGGCCAGATCTGGTCCTGAATCTGAGCAGCCAGACGATAGAATTCGCGGACACGAATCGCATCGTCAGCAGGGATTTGTTCTACCGAGGCCTGCGCGAAACATGCCGCCGTAAGAATCGCAATAATCAGTGCGAGCTTCATGACGATTTGGACGCGCATGCCACAGGGTTGTGAGCAGACCGAATTTTGCATCTTGGGTTAGGCTAGATCAATGCCAATGTTTGTTGACTCCCACGCACATCTCGAAGGGGATCGTTACGACGCCGATCGTGACCAGGTTCTCGCTCGTGCACGCGAAACCGGTGTACAAACCATAGTCGCAATCGGCAGCGGAACCGGCCCGGGCTCGCTCGATTGCGGAATCAAGCTGGCCGAACAACATGACTTTATTTACGCCACCATCGGGATTCATCCCCACGAAGCTCAATTGGCGGGCGAAGCGGATTATTTAGAACTCGAGCAACTCGCCAAGCGACCCAAGGTCATTGCCATGGGAGAAATCGGCCTCGATTATTTCTATGACCACTCTCCCCGCGAAGTGCAGCAGCAGGTCTTCGTAAGGCAAATGGAACTCGCGCGGGCGGCGAAGCTGCCGATTGTCATCCACAACCGCCCATCGCAGGACAGCGAGAATGCCTGGGATGATTTTTTCGCGCTGGTTGGTCAGCACTGGGCATCGAGCGGCCTGGGCGGGGTCCTGCACTGTTTCACCGGCACCTGGACCCACGCCAAGCACGCTCTCGACCAGGGTTTCATGATTTCTTTCGCAGGAAATGTCACCTTCCCTAAAGCCCAGCAGATTCGTGACGCCGCCAAGAAAGTCTCTCTGGATCGAATCTTTATTGAAACCGACTCTCCTTTCCTCGCTCCAGTGCCCAATCGCGGCAAGCGCAATGAGCCGGCATTTGTGAGAGAAGTCGCGCGGCAATTAGGCGAACTGCGCGGGCTTTCTACTGAAGATATGGGCTGGCAAA
>CAWBXL010000050.1:0-14843 GCA_963792305.1 uncultured Acidobacteriaceae bacterium
CCGCCCGCAATTTCTACAAATTTTTCAAATTGGCTGAACCGGGCGAAGAATAACTTCCCTACTTCTGTATGCCGCCGCGCCGCTTCTTCTGATAACCTCAAGAGTTGAATTATTAATTCAGAAAGAACAGAAACAGATGCCTGAGAACACATTCGACGTCGTTAGCAAGATCAACATGGAAGAAGTTTCAAACGCCATTCAGCAGGCGTTGAAGGAAGTCACCACGCGCTTTGATTTGAAGGACTCGAAATCGAACATCACTCTGGAAAAAGACGCGATTGTTCTGCAATCTATTGATGATTACAAGCTCAAAGCGGTGAATGAAATCCTGCAACAGAAGCTGGTGAAGCGCGGGGTGTCCCTGAAGGGGCTGACTTACAGCGCCGTCGAATCGGCCCTGGGCGGTACCGCACGGCAGAAGATCACCATGCAGCAGGGCATCGCGATTGAGAAAGCCAAAGACATCGTTAAATTGATTAAAGATTCCAAGAAAAAAGCTCAGGCTTCGATCCAAGGAGACCTTGTGCGCGTAAGCAGCAAAGACCGCGACAGCCTGCAAGAGATCATTGCCTTGCTGCGGTCCAAAGATTTCGGCATTGATTTGCAATTTACGAATTACCGGTCGAACTAATATTTCATGAGCTCTCACACCGTCATTAACGGAAAAGAATTTTTCGAGCTGTTGCGTGAAGATCTCGCTGCCATCGAGCGCGAGTTCGGACGCGACACCGTTTCCGGCGTGGAAGCCATCACCGAAATCGGCGAATACCTGCGCAACGGCGGTGGAAAGCGCATTCGTCCCGCATTGCTTTTGCTTTCCTCGAAACTCTTCAACTATGAAGGACGCGGGGCCGTACGGCTTGGCGCTGTGGTTGAAATCATCCATACCGCGACCCTGGTACACGACGACATCATTGATGAAGCACAAACCCGTCGCGGACGCCCTGCGGCGAATACGCAATGGGGCAACTCTAAATGTGTGCTGGCGGGAGACTGGCTTTACATGCAGTCTTTCAAGGTGGCGCTACAAGAGCGCAACTTCCGTATTCTCGATGCCCTGATTGAGCTGACCCAGCAAATGGTGGAAGGCGAACTTCTCCAGATGGAAAAACTGGGCAAGATGATTTCGCTCGAAGAACACTTTGATCTGATCTACCGCAAGACCGCCTGCTTGTTTTCGGTCTGCATGAAAATGGGAGCAATCCTGGGCGGCGCCACTCCGGAGCAGGAAGAAAATCTTGCGCAGTATGGACGCAATCTAGGAATGGCGTTCCAACTTGTGGACGATGTTCTTGATTTGACCGCCTCGGAAAGTATTCTGGGCAAGCCGGTCGCGAGCGATCTGCGTGAGGGAAAAGTTACGATGGCGGTGATTCACGCATTAGAACTTTGCGAACCCAAAGAACGTGCGTTGATCGAAACCGTGCTCAAAGATCGTTCCTTCGACACAGTCCCTTACACGAAAATTCAAGAGATCCTGCGCAAGTATTGTTCTGTGGAAGCGGCGAGCGCTCGCGCCATGAAATACGCCGAGGCGGCCTGCAATGCCATCGCTGAATTTCCAGACAGCGAAATTAAACGCGCTCTACTATGGGCCCCTGAATTTGTCGTCGCACGCGATAAGTAACCCCTCCAGCTTTCTCCCTACAGGATCAGTACATCGGACATCCCCGGAGTGCTTCGCCGCGTCCTAATTTCGCGGTTCTGGCAGTCCATAAATCCATTTGCCCTGCCTCGCCGTATTAGGAATGGGAGTTAAAAACTCAATCCACAAATTAAAAGGAGAGGTAACATGAAAAAACTATTGGCATTGGTGCTGGGATTGTCGGTGATGTTCAGCGTCGCAGCATTTGCACAGGACGCGGGGCAAAGCGCGGGCGCAACTGACAAAACGACAACGTCCACTGCCCCGCTGAAAACCATTAAAGGCACAGTCAAGGCGGAAGGTGACAAGCTCACTTTCGTTTCTGACAGCGACCAGAAATCCTGGGAAGTAATGAACCCTGAGGCCTTGAAAGGTCATGAAGGTCATCATGTCCAAGTCAGCGCGCATGTTTACACCGACAAGGACTCCATCCACGTTATGAGCGTCAAGATGCTCAAACAATCAAGCATGTAGTTGCAAAAAGTAGTAACCCAAGGGCGGCCCAGTGCCGCCTTTTTTCTTTATACTGACACCAGCTTTCAACTCTATGAATGACTTTTTTTCGCTGGTAGTGCGCCATGGTCACATTGCAGTGGCGGCCGTGGTATTCGCTGAAGCCATCGGATTCCCCATGCCGGCCGCCCTGGCTTTGATTGCCGGAGGCGCAGCTGCGGCTTCGGGAGTTTTAAGCATCTCGCAACTTTTTTTGCTGTCGGTTACGGCAATGTTGGCCGGGGACCTGATTCTGTTCGCGGTTGGCCGCTATACCGGATGGATTTTGCTCGGCTTTCTGTGCAGAGTTTCCATGAATCCCGAAACCTGCATTCTTCGTTCTGCCGAATCGTTCTACAAGCGCGGCAAGACAACCCTGGTGATCGCCAAGTTTATTCCGGGCATCAATACCATGGCGCCGCCGCTGGCGGGGACGATGAAAATGCGCCTGTTTCAGTTTGTGCGACTGGATTTGTTGGGAGCAATTCTGTACGCGACTGCCTACATCGGCCTGGGATTTATTTTTCATGGATTTTTGTCCACGATCATTCAGGGCTTCCAGACTGCGGGACATGCGGTGGAAACTATTTTTCTAATCGCGCTGTTGGGATACGTAATTTATCGCGCGTGGCTGTATCACAAACATGCCATGTATCGCATCGTGCCTCGCGTGCAAGTGCAAGAGCTGGCAGCCAAGCTGGCCGCAGAAGATCCTGGCAACATTCTCCTGGTAGACGTTCGCAGCCATGGCTATTACGACGCGGGCTCATTGCGCATCAAGGGATCTATTCGCATTGAGCCGAACAATCTGGCGGAAGAACTCAAGCAACTCCCACGGGAAAAGGACATTTATCTTTACTGTACTTGAGCACGCGAATCCACTAGCGCCCGGGTGGCGCACATACTCAGAGAACAAGGATTCAATGCGTTTGTGATTGTCGGCGGGTTGGCCGCATGGCGGAAGGCCGGACAACCGTTGGAATCAGTTCCGGGCAATGATTTGGTGAAGCTGCCGACTTTTTCCTGACAGATGAATTTATGGCATCGAGCAAAGAAGTTGAGATCAAGTTCAGAATCATGAGCCTGCCGTCGCTCACACGGCATCTGCGAGCGGCGGGCTTCCGCAGAATTACTCGCAGCACCCACGAGATGAACACACTCTACGACTTGCCTGGTTTAAAACTTCGCAGGAAGGGTGAGTTGTTGCGCTTACGGGAATATGGCGACCAGTGGGTGCTTACGCACAAGGCGAAAGGTAAAACCGGACGCCACAAGAGCCGCATCGAGACAGAAACAAAAATTGCAGACGGAAAAAAGATGGCCGCTATTCTGCATACTTTGGGGTTCAATCCGAGTTTCCGTTATGAGAAATATCGTGCCGAGTGGAGCGACGGGAAAGGACACGTGGTGGTAGACGAAACTCCGGTTGGAAATTTCGGGGAAATAGAAGGTCCGCCCCGTTGGATTGATCGGACGGCACGGCTGTTAGAAATCTCGCCCGTCGACTACATAACACTTAGTTATGCGGAGCTGTTTTCTGAATGGAGGCGCCAAATGAAAAGTTCGGCCCATGAAATGACATTCACAGCGATCAAACAACAAAGACACCGTTAACCCTTTGTAACCTCGTACTGACTGACAAAAACTTTCCGGTTTAGCCTCCGTCTAATAAACGAATTCACCTTATGAGGCATGGATGCCGAAAGTGCGGCGCATACTTTTATCGATAACAGGCCTGATTCTTTGTGGCCTGCCCAGCCTCGTGTTCGCTGCCCCGATCACTTTTGGCCAGGTGACCATCCCGCGTGTGAGCACTCCTCCTGTCTTGGAAGAGTTTCTGGAAATGAAACCAAGTCCGGCATGGGAAGGAAAGCTGGCCAAGGTGGACCGCTTTCTCCAGCGCACTCCGAGCGATGGAGAACCGGTTTCGCAGCGGACAGAAACCTATCTCGGGTACGACAACAAAAATCTCTACACAATTTTTATCTGCTTCGACAAGGAACCACGCAAGATACGCGCGCGACTGTCGCACCGGGATGATATCGCTGATGACGACGATATCGTCGAGCTCATGCTCGATACATTCCATGACCACCGTCGTTCCTATGCTTTCTTCGCAAATGCGGTGGGAGTTCAAGCGGACGCAATCTGGACCGAGGGACAAGGTTTCGATTTTTCATTCGATACCGTCTTTGACTCGCAAGCCAAGCGTACCGGCCGGGGCTACGTCGCTATGTTGACCATCCCCTTTCGCAGCCTGCGGTTCTCTTCCAACGATCCGCAGACCTGGGGAATCATGCTCGACCGCGATATCAAGCGGAACAATGAGAGCTCTTTCTGGCCGCAGAACTCCAGCCGCATTCAGGGACGATTGAATCAGGAAGGAGAGGCGTTAGGACTTGAAAGCATTTCCCCCGGGCGCAACATTCAGTTGATCCCTTACGGTATTTTTCGTTCGTTTCGCGGACTTGATCTGCGGGATCCGGACCACCCTGCTTACACGTCGGCTGACGTAGCGGGTCGAATCGGCCTCGACGCCAAAGTTGTGCTGAAAGATAAGTTCGTGCTGGATGCGACAGTGAATCCCGATTTCAGCCAGGTGGAGTCGGACGACCCCCAAGTCACTGTCAATCAAAGATTCGAAGTTCTGTTTCCCGAAAAGCGGCCATTTTTCCTGGAGAACGCCAATTATTTTCAAACGCCAATCCCTCTGCTTTTTACTCGCCGCATAGCTGACCCCAAGTGGGGGGTACGACTCACTGGCAAAGATGGACCGTGGGCTGTAGGTGCATTAGTCGCCGATGACGCGTCTCCAGGCGAGTCAGTCCCGGGCAATGATCCCTTGTTCGGCAAGCACGCCCAGTTTGCCATCGGCCGGGTGAGTCGCGACATTGGAAGTCAATCTTCCATTGGACTGATGTATACCGATCGCGAAATTAACGGATATTTCAACCGAGTGGGAGGAATCGACGGCCGTATTAAATTGCCAGGCAATTGGGCCACCAGTTTTCAAGGTGTGGTCAGTTCTACACGTTGCAGCGACACCACCAACTCAAGCTGCAACTTTGGAGAATATCTGGCTGGCCCCGCGGCTGAGGTCATTGTGAACCGCGATGGACGCAAGTTGAACTACTTACTCGACTACACGGACCGTAGCGATGGCTTTCGCACCAATTCAGGCTTCGATCCTCAGCCTGACATTCACAACATCTATCAAAAAATCCAGTATCTATTTCGCCCCGAGGGCAAGCATCTGGTTTCCTGGGGGCCGATGTTGGAAACGTACGAGACCTTCGACCACGAAGGCAATGAAATCAATTCCGGTTATTTTCTTTCCACGAGTGCGGAATTTTTGGGACAGACAAATTTGATGGTACTGTATGGGCCGGAGCGGGAAATTTTACGGCCTCGTGATTTCAGCGTACTCATGCAAAATCACGAATATTTGCGTCATACATTGGAGGTACAGTTCGACACCAGCTATTACCGTCCAGTGTCATTTCATCTGGACTATCGCTTCGGAAGCCGAGTAAACTATGACCCTCCTGATGGGCAAATTCCCTTCCTGACCGGACGCACCAGTATCACTAGCACGCTGACGATACGTCCGAACAAGTCACTGCGTGTGGACAACACTTACCTGCTGTTCCGCTTGCATGATCGCACCGGCCCAATCGGAAGCTTCAATGACCACATTCTGCGATCGAAGTGGAATTATCAGTTCGATCGCAAACTATCGCTCCGGTTCATTGCGGAGTACAACGCTGTCTTGGCCAATCCTTCATTTACGTCTTTGCCGACCTCAAAGAACTTTAATGCTGATTTTCTTATCACCTATTTGGTACGCCCCAGCACGGCGCTATATGTCGGCTATAACAGCAATCTGGAAAATGTCTTGAGTCCGCTGGGTACAGATGCGGACGGGAATTTATTGCGCGGGGACCGGTTTATTAACGATGGCAGGAATTTGTTTGTGAAGGCGTCGTATTTGTTTCGATTTTAATTTGTCATCCCACGAGAAGCGCAGCCGTCAAGGAAGAATCTGGTTTCGCCTTATGCAGTCGTTACGCTGTCGAGAAAAGCAGATTCCTACGCTTCCCTATGCGAATTGTCAGAACGACAAAGTTGTGGTTTGTTTTAATTCTTAAGAGTTTACTTCCACCGGAGCGCAATGCTTATCGAACAGCCGCTTCAGTTCACTGGCAATATCTACCGCTTCACGATGCTCGATATCGCTGCGTTGAAGCATATGCAGCAGTTTTCCATCGCGAAGCAGTGCCACTGACGGCGAAGACGGCGGATATCCTGTGAAATAGCTACGCGCACGTTGGGTTGCTTCAAGGTCCTGCCCGGCAAACACTGAGAACAAATTATCTGGACGGTTTTGATTTTGCAGCGCTGCCCGCACCGCGGGACGCATGCGTCCGGCCGCGCATCCGCAGATGGAGTTCACCACCACGATTGCTGTACCTTTTTGAGTGGTCAATGCACGGTCTACTTCCTCTTCTGTCCGTAACTCTATGACGCCCATATTTTTCAGTTCGTCGCGCATGCCGACCACCATAATCTCTGGGTACATTTTGCTTCTGATCCTCCGCGAAGTGAATACTAGCTGGAGCATATTAACCTAAATCTTCACGGACGTGTGAGGCCGGATCGTAACTCTCCATATGCGTTACGAACAGGCCATTCGTATATAGTGAAGGCATCCATGCAAGTACAGGAAAACGTGGCCCTTGCACCGCTAACGACCTTCAAAGTCGGGGGGCCGGCAAAGTATTTTGTCGAGGCCAAAACGCCGAACGAAGTGAGCGCGGCGGTTGCCTTTGCGCAACAACGGAGCCTTCCTTTGTTTGTGCTCGGCGGCGGCAGCAACCTGGTCGTTTCTGACAATGGATGGCCGGGACTGGTAATAAAGATTGGTATCACAGGGATTGAGGATCACTCAGAAAACGACAAGAAATTGTTCGAAGTTGGGGCTGGCGAAGAGTGGGACAACCTGGTTGCTCTTGCTGTCGCGCGCAATTGTGCCGGAGTCGAATGTTTAAGTGGCATCCCAGGAAGTGTTGGTGGCACTCCGGTACAAAATGTCGGGGCCTACGGGCAGGAGGTTTCTGAAACGGTTGAATCTGTCCTTGCCTTAGACCTGAAAGATGGCCAGTTGCATGAACTCTGCAACGATGCCTGTGGCTTCAGCTATCGCACCAGCATCTTCAACACCTCGCAGCGAGGGCGTTACATCATCGTACGCGTCACCTATACGTTGACCCCCGGCGGAGAACCTCGCATTCTGTATGTAGATCTGAAAAAACATTTTGATGGCTGGAGCGTACCCCCCAAATTGGCCGATGTACGAGAAGCGGTGCGACGTATACGTGCCAGCAAAGGAATGTTGATTACTCCCGGCGATGAAGACTGCCGCAGCGCCGGGTCCTTCTTTAAGAATCCAGTGTTATCGCAGGAGCAACACGAGGCCCTCGTGCAACGGGCGAAAGCCAAGGGCTTTGAGGTCCCCAGTTACCCTGCACTCGAATCGCAGAGAAAAATCTCCGCGGCTTGGCTGGTTGAGCGTTCCGGCTTCAGTAAGGGATTCAGCAGCGGGCCAGTAGGCATCTCACGCAAGCATGCCCTGGCCATTGTGAATCGGGGCGAGGCAACTGCCGCTGATGTTCTGGGGCTAAAAGAGCACATTCAAGACCGGGTCGAGGAAATCTGGGGCGTCCGTTTGGAACCCGAGCCGGTATTTGTAGGCACTGAGAATTCATAAGTTTACCTTTCACAAAAAAATCCTGAATAAATCACGGGTGGCACCGTTCTTTATGTTTGAGGACCTGAGAGTGACGGCAGGGCAGGTAATCGTGGACGAAGCCATGGTGCTGGCACGGACGGAAGAGGACCAACTGGAACTCGCCGTCCGGCAGCATGCGCAGTTGGTATACCGCATTGCGCACTCAGTGCTGCGGAACCATCACGATGCCGAGGATGCCACGCAGGAAACGTACGTTCGGGTACTACGAGCGAAACGGAAACTAACATCTGTTGATGATCCCCGGAAATGGATTGCAAGAATTGCCTGGAGGGTGGCGGTAGAGCGCAGGAAAAAGGTCCCCGAAGTTCCGATAGAAACGATCGAAGCAACCGTAATTTCCCGGCTGCGGTCGCAATTGGCTTCTGTAGAAGAGAATGTACTGGGGCGGGAAATGGCTGAGCTCGTGGAATCGTTGATTTCTGTGCTGCCGACTCAGCTTCGTGATGTGTTGACGCTGTCAACTGTGCAAGAGTTTTCTCCGAGCGAAATTGCGGGCGTTTTGGAAATGAGCGAGGCAGCAGTGAGATCGCGTATCTTCCGGGCACGGCAAATGTTGAAAGAAAAGCTTGAGGCCTTATTGGAAGGCAATCATGGAACCTAAACACAAACTAGATCGATGGCTGGATAAGGCACTGACTGATTATGGACATGAAGAGCCTCGTGCTGGACTTGAAACCCGCATCCTGGCTAATCTGGCGGCAGAAAAAGCCAAGACCACGAGACAAACATTATGGCCATGGGCATTTGCGAGCGTTGCCGTGACTCTAACTGTGATTGTCGCCTTCTGGTCGTGGGAGAACACGCAAAAACCTCGCACTCCAACCAACTTGGCGAACAACAATACGGTGCTGCAACAGAAAGAATCACTGGTAAGTACGGAAGCTGAGGTGCAAATTTCGGCGCTAGCAGCTGTTAAACGAGGGAAACGGCGACAATTCACAAAAGTTCCAGAGCCCGAAAAGGCGCCGAGACTCAGCCAGTTCCCTTCGGTCCGCGAATTGAGCACACAAGAACAGCTCTTGGTTCGATACGCTCGAGAATTTCCCAAGCAGGCTTTGGAAGTTGCACAGGCTCAGGCAGCTGCTAAGCAGGAGAGGACCAGCGCAGAGTTGGCGGCAGAGTAATTCTTACAGTTCATTTCTCGATAAAAGCTCGATAGAAGAACGAGGCGAATATGCAAAGAACAATCGCAATTTGGCTTTTAGCAATCAGCATGACGTTTGGATACGGGTTGAAGTCGTTACATGCACAAGAGGAAACCAAGGCAACGACGGGGGACGACAAGGCGAAATCTAGCAGTCCCGCCAAACCAGCGCATGCTTATCGTGTGGATTTCTCAATCACAGAGTTGGCTGATGGTAAGAAGGTGAATACGCGGCACTACTCGATGGTTACGAATTCCGGACCGTGGAGCACGCTGAAAATTGGAACAAGAGTCCCAGTAGCTACCGGAACATCTGGAGGCGGCACTCAGTTCCAATATCTCGACGTCGGCACCAATATCGATTGCCAAGTGGACGAACAGGGAGAGGATTTGTCGCTCATCGTTCGCAGCGAATTTAGCAATCTATCCAGCGATGATGAGCAACGAACTCATCAACCTATCATCCGCCAGATACAGATCAACGGCCGCACCATCACATCGTCAGGAAAAACAGTGGTAATCGGAGCAGTAGACGATCCCACTTCGAATCGGCAATACCAACTTGAAGCTGTTGTCACAAAATTGAAGTAAACAGAAGGGTGCTCCAAGGGCACCCTTTATAAACCCTTGTTTGGCTCGTCATAAATCATTCGCTAACTTCGCCGCTTGCTGAAAAATCCGGGTAAACATTGGCCGTGTCAGTTTGCCGGTTTGGGTATTCTGATTGGATGGATGATAAGTCGCCAGTAGCATTTTGCCATTCGGCATTTTGTATGCTGCGCCGTGCTGAAAAATAAAAATGCCCCTGTTTTTTATCAGCCCTTGCCGTTTCAGGTAATTCAAATAAGCATCGAAAGCAATTTTTCCTAAAGCGACAACCACTTTTAGATTTTTCAAACCTGCCAGCTCCCGATCCAAATACTCCGAGCAGTTGGCTAGTTCCTCTGGCAAAGGTTTGTTGTCAGGAGGAGCACATCGCGCGGATGCGGTAATGAACATGTCTTTCAGCTTTAGCCCATCATCGAGACAAACCGCCGTCGGCTGATTCGCGAATCCAGTCTCATAAAGCACCGGATACATAAAATTCCCGGAGGCATCTCCGGTAAAGGGCCGACCCGTGCGGTTCGAGCCATGCGCTCCTGGCGCCAGTCCTAGAACAAGGATTCGAGCATAAGGGTCGCCAAACCCTGGCACAGGTTTTCCCCAATACTCACAATCACGGTAGGCACGCCGTTTTTCGCGCGCAATTTTTTCCCGATATTCAACCAACCGAGGACATCGGGTGCAGGTAGTAACTTCAGTGTTGAGTTCGGTAAGCCATTGGGGCATGAACCCATTTTAGCGAAGCATCGGATGCTACACTCGCATTGTGGGAGCACTTACTCGGCGCAAGTTTTTCCAGCGCGCGGCGGCGTTTGCCGGCGCCGCGGTAACTATGGCAGCCGGGGCTGATGCTCTTCTTATCGAGCCAAAAAACGTAGTGGCGGAGCGGATTGACATCAAACTCGACCGCTTACCCAAAGAGTTCCACGACTTCCGCATCGCTCAAATCAGTGATATTCATTTCGGCCCCTATATGGGCGAGGCTGGGGTAGAGCGGGCCGTGAATCTCGCCGAATCTTTCCACCCAAACCTGCTCATACTCACAGGGGACTTCGTTTCTCATCCATTTCGCAAACCGAGTGGAGCTGAAGGCGCCAGTTATGCGATACCTTGTGCGGATGTTTTGGCGCAGATGCAGAAATGTTCCCAAGATTGCCATTCTGGGAAATCACGATCATTGGAACAATCCCGATATCGTTGAAGCT
The DNA here is from genome assembly GCA_963792305.1 of uncultured Acidobacteriaceae bacterium. Classification (GTDB taxonomy): domain Bacteria; phylum Acidobacteriota; class Terriglobia; order Terriglobales; family Acidobacteriaceae; genus CAWBXL01. Next base: position 10,899 of record CAWBXL010000050.1, read on the forward strand.
GCTCTCCAGGGGCGACACATAGAGGTTTTGCGTAATCGGTCGCTTTCTGTCGTCCGTGGCCAGAGCCGTATCTGGATTGCGGGAGTAGATGACGTAGTTGTCGGCGCCGCCAACATGCCACAAACGCTTCAGATTGTCCCGCCGACGGAAACTACAATACTGCTGGCGCATGAGCCAGACTATGCCGACTATGCCTCACGGTTTCCAGTTGATCTGCAATTCTCAGGACACTCACATGGAGGCCAGGTAAGAATTCCTGGAATCGGAGCACCCATACTTCCCGCATTAGGACAAAAATACCCGATCGGTCTTAACCGCGTAGGTACGCTTCAGGTCTACACCAACCGCGGTTTGGGCGTGATAAACCCGCCGGTTCGTTTCCTCTGCCCACCAGAGGTTACGTTTGTGACCCTAAAACACCCCTCCCTCGTTTGACGATGCTCTCCTTCTGTCTTTACACTCAAAAATGTGAGCCCTGTAGAGACAAGTAACAAGCGGGAGATCTCGGTCGAGATTCCTGCCGCGGAAGTAAACCGCGAGACTGAAACCCTGATACTGAAGTATCAAAAGCATGCCCGTCTACCCGGCTTCCGCATCGGACATGTGCCGGCCTCTGTGATCAAGCAACGCTTCGCTGAAGATTTGAAGAGCGAAGTAGTCGAGGCTTTGGTGCCACGCTACTTCCGTCGCGAAGCGGAGAAGCAAGGCCTGCGGCCGGTATCGCAGCCGCGGGTTTCCGATCTCCATATCCATGAGAATGAGCCGCTGCGCTTCAAGGCCAGCTTTGAAGTCATGCCCGAGATCAAGGTCGAAGGCTACAAAGACCTGCGTGCTGAAAAGCCCGAGATCAAAGTAACCGACCAGGAAGTGGAAGAGACACTGAACGGACTGCGTGAGCAGCATGCCACCTTCAACTCGGTCGAAGGCCGCACTCTAGCTGACGGCGACTTCGCCCAAGCCTCGCTCGATGGCAAACCCAAAGATGACGCCGAAGGCAAGCCCGTCCATATGGATGAAGTTCTGGTCGAAATCAACGGCAAGACCACCATGCCGGAGTTCACCGAACACCTGCGCGGGGTTTCCGCTGGGGAAGAGCGCACGTTCGATGTTGTGTACCCAGCAGATTCACAGGACCAGCGGCTTGCGGGAAAGACTTTCATCTACACCGTTAAGGTCGGCGCGATCAAACAAAAGACTTTGCCCGAACTCAACGACGACTTCGCTAAGCAGCTAGGCGAGTTTGCCACCCTCGAAGAAGTCCGCACGCGCATCCGCGAAGGCATGGAAGCCGAGCGCAAGCACAATGCCGAACACGAAGCCAAAGACAAATTAATGGCGGAGTTGATCAAGCGCAACGACTTCGAGGTGCCGGAAGCTTTAGTAGAGAACCAGGTGGATGTCCGTCTCGAGCGTGGCCTGCGTGCGTTAGCATCACAAGGCATGCGCCAGGAAGACATCAAAAAAATGGATTTCAACCGTCTGCGCGCCGGACAGCGTGACCAGGCGGTGCAGGAAGTGAAGGCTTCGATATTGCTGGACAAGGTTGCGGAAGAAGAAAAGATCGAGGTCAGCGATGAAGAAGTTGACAAGGAAGTCGCATCGCTGGCCCTGCAGATCCAAGCAGTCGGAAGAGTCCATCCGCACACGTCTAATCAGGAGGGTGCGCTGGAACGAATCAAGGCCAGGATCCGCAGCGAAAAGACTCTGGACTTTTTGTACAACCAGTCCGCGTAAGCGGATTTAGATCGTGAAAGGACCACTACGCAATGCTGGTACCCATGGTGATTGAGCAAACCGGGACGAGGCGAACGCGCCTATGACATCTATTCCCGCCTTTTGCGCGACAACATTATTTTCATCGGCACGCCCATCGACGACAACATTGCCAACCTGGTCATTGCGCAGATGTTGTTCCTGGCGCAGGAAGATCCCGAAAAGGATATTCAGCTCTATATCAACTCGCCGGGCGGCTCAATCACGGCAGGCATGGCCATCTACGACACCATGCAATATGTGAAGAACGACGTTACGACCATTTGCATTGGCCAAGCGGCCAGCATGGCGGCGTTACTTTTGGCATCAGGCGAGCCCAAAAAGAGACTCGCTCTCCCCAATTCTCGGATATTAATACATCAGCCCTCTATGGGTGGACTTTCCGGTCAGGCGACCGATATTGATATTCATGCGCGGGAAATTTTGCGTATGCGCGAGATCACGAACCAGTTGCTCTCGAAGCACACGGCGCAGAAATTAGAGAAAGTCGAAAAAGACGTGGAGCGCGACTTCATTATGAACGCGCAACAGTCGAAAGAATACGGAATCATAGACGACATCATCTACAAGACCAGATAAGAGTATTATCAGTTTTTCGTACTCAAATCTGGTCGCTTAAAGGAGTAAGCCGAGTGAAAAATAGGACAGGCAACGAAGAGATGTTGCGCTGCTCGTTCTGCCACAAGTCGCAAGACGCGGTGGCGAAGCTGATTTCCTCACCCAGCGACTATCCTCGCGCTTACATCTGCGATGAGTGCGTCGCGGTCTGCAACTCGATCCTCGAGGACGACCGCGCAGCGACACCTCCAACCACGACTCCGAGCCAGCTGCCCAAGCCGCAGGAAGTGAAGACCTTCCTCGACGAGTATGTGATCGGGCAGGAGCAGACGAAAAAGAAATTCGCGGTCGCGGTGTACAACCACTACAAGCGGATTTACATGAACCGCCAGAAGACTGACGATGGCATCGAACTTTCGAAATCCAACATCATGCTGATCGGGCCGACCGGCACCGGCAAAACTTTGCTGGCGCAGACTCTGGCCCGCATGCTGGATGTTCCCTTCGCCATCGTTGACGCGACCACGCTCACCGAAGCTGGATACGTCGGTGAAGACGTAGAGAACATCATTCTGAAGCTGTTGCAGGCTGCCGATGGCGACGTAGGCCGTGCTCAGACCGGCATCATCTACATCGACGAAGTGGACAAGATTGGCCGTAAGGACGAGAACCCATCCATCACCCGCGATGTCTCCGGTGAAGGCGTACAGCAGGCGCTGCTGAAGATTCTGGAAGGCACCGTTGCCAATGTTCCGCCGCAGGGTGGACGCAAGCATCCTCACCAGGAATTCACGCCGGTGGATACCACCAACATCCTGTTCATCTGCGGTGGAGCTTTTGTTGGCCTCGACAAGATCGTAGGCCGCCGGGAAGGGTAAGAAGTCTCTCGGCTTCAAGACCGATGAAGATAGCAAGAAGGCCGCTGAAACTAGCGCCGAAGCCGCTCGTAAACAGAATTTTGAACTAATGAGTGAAGTACAGCCCGAAGACCTCATCAAGTTCGGCCTGATCCCGGAATTTGTGGGCCGCCTTCCAGTGGTCGGAGTACTCGAAGACCTCGACGAGTTCGCCCTTATCGAAATTCTTACCCGCCCCAAGAACGCTATCATTAAGCAATATCAGCGTTTATTTGAGTTCGAAAACGTCCGCCTCAAGTTCAGCGATGACGCTCTCAAGGCAATTGCCCGTCAAGCGATGGCCCGAAAGTCGGCGCCCGCGGTCTGCGCATGATCCTGGAAGAGCTCATGCTCGACCTCATGTATCATCTGCCCAGCCAGAAAAAGGTCAAAGAATTTGAAGTTACGGGCTTAATGGTCGAGAAACGGGACGTTTCTATTGCTATGATGGACAAGGCGGGCTAGCTTTTAGCTGCTAGCTTCTAGCCTCTAGCTAAAACCTCCCAGGGCCGAACCCTGTTTTAGCTAGGAGCTAGTGGCTAGAAGCTCACCTTCGGAGTCATAGTGACCACACCCAACAAGGAAAAATTCGAAACACGCAAAATGCCCATGATGCCCATTCGGGACGTGGTCATTTTCCCCTACATGATGACCCCGTTCGTGGTGGGACGGATCCAGCGTTCGCGCCCTGGAAGACGCACTGGCTTCGGACAAGAAA
>CAWBXL010000051.1:0-14740 GCA_963792305.1 uncultured Acidobacteriaceae bacterium
GCCAACGAGCGCCATCGTCTCGCCGCGGTCGAGGGCGAACGTGAGCCCGTCTACCGGGCGGATGCGGCCGCCGTTGGAGTCGGGGAACGACACCCGCAGGTTCTCCACCTCGAGCACTCGCGTCATGCGCTTCGAGGGTCCACGACACTGCGGACGGCGTCGCCCAGGAGGTTGGCCGAGAGGACGGTGAGCACGATGGCGATGCCGGGGAAAGAGACCTGCCCACGGCGCGGTGACCAGCACTTCGCGAGCCTCCAGGATCATGCTGCCCCACGATGGAGCGGGTGGCTGAATGCCGAGTCCAAGAAAGGAGAGACCAGCCTCGAGCAGGATGACATCGCCCACGCCCAGCGTCGCGGCGACCAGCAACGGTCCGAGCGTGTTCGGCAACAGGTGGCGGAAGACAACGCGGCGGCGCGAGGCGCCCAGCGCCTCCGATGCTCGAACATATCCCTCTTCACGAAGACGAAGCACCTCGGCCCTGACGATCCGGCTGGTTCCTGAACCAGCCCGTCGCGCCGATCAGGAGGATGAGCACCCAGACGGGAATTCGGTCCGACACGGCGAGCACGAGGAGGAGGAGAAAGAGCCTTGGGATCGCCAAGCGCGCCGTCCACGAGGCGCATCAGGCCGGCGTCGACGATGCCACCCCAGTATCCCGCCACCAGCCCGACCAGCGCGCCGAGCGTGACCGACAGGCCGACGGCGTTGTACGGCGACTGCTACGGCGAGCGTGATGCGACCGCCGGTGGCGACCCTCGCCAGCACGTCGCGGCTCAGCTGATCGGTGCCGAATGGATGCGCGACGCTCGGCGGCAGGCTCACCCCACCGATCGGGTCTGGTTGAGCGAGCGGGTCGGGGAGCAATGGCGGTGCCACGATCGTCGTCACGGCGATCGCCAGCAGGACGAGCGCTCCCACGCGCCCTCGCGCCGTGCGCCAGGCCCGCCGCAGCGGGTCCAACAGCACGGTCACGAGAACCGCACCCGCGGGTCGAGAAGGGCGTACGACCAGATCGGTGACCAGGCTGCCCCCGACGACCAGGACGGCGACGAGCAGAGAGGTGCCCATGAGCAGCGGATAGTCCCGATACCCGACCGCGCCGACGGCCAGCGAACCGAGTCCGGGCCAGGCGAACACCGACTCGACGAACACCGAGCCCGTTCACATTGCCAGCGACGCGGAGAATCTTGTTGAGGCATTTGAAACAGGGGTTAAGTTTTGTGAAAAGTAAAAAGAAAAAGTAAAAGTTGTCTCGGCGTGGGAACCCCATTCTAGTCTCAAACTACGCGACTAGAATGGGGACACCCTCACGAGTTCTCTTCTAGAAGGTTATTTTGCCGACAAGTGCGATTGAGCGTGCATTGCTGGCAAATACCCGCCTTTGGATTGTTGAAAATTGTGTTACCCGGCGTCAAGTAGTTCAAATAGTTCGAGCCACTTGTCACGAATGCGGTCACGTCATTCACACCAAGTCCCTGGCCAGGATTGCTTCCGGGAATATATTGCGGGTGATTGAAGAGGTTCGCGAATTGCGCGCCGATACGGAATTTAAACCGTTCGGTGATGCTTACGTCTTTGTAGGTTGAGAGTGAAAAGTCATTTGTCGGGCGAGTAGCCAGTGTGTTGCGTCCGATGTTGGCGCGAGCGCCAGCTCCGGCGACGACATATTGAGCCTTAGGGTTATTGGCCGAGTACCCAACCAGGAATGGAGTTGAGTCGAAGTTACCCGGTCCGGGTGCGCCGTGCGTCTGGTCAAAGTCGTTCTCACCGCAAACGCCAAAGGCAGGCATGTTGCTCCTGCAAAGAGGCGTCACGTCTGACCCGGTTCCCGCTATTCCATTCGGATCGAATAGCGCGGTCGCCGGCAGAGTCTCCGTTTAAGTTGGAGTCCACTGCCGATTGCACGGTGGCCCATTCCGGTGATTCGTAGGTATAGACCGGACTGAAGCTCCAGTTCCCTACTATGTTTCTCATCGTCCAGTTGCCGCTCTTAAAGTACGGCAGGTCGTAGACTGCCGCGATTGTGAGACGGTGAGTGCGGGACAGAGCAGATACGCCCCGGTCTGCGTTGAAATCCTGGAAGTCCTGCGGACGACGAGGGGTCAGACTGGTGGTGAAAAAGTCTGCTGTGCTGTTATCAATCGTGCGGCTCCACGTATAGGCAACTTGCATGGTGAGTCCATTGCGGAAGTGCCGATTGAGTTGTGATTGCAAGCCGTGATAGATCGAAGCGCCATAGGGAGAGTCTGCCGTAATGTTGCTATGGAAACCGGCTGCGGTGAATTCGGGCAAGAACGAGCCGGGAGCTTTGAGGTCTGCCAATGAAGTAGGCAGAGCATCTATTTGAGCCTGCGATGGTTGATCAAGGAAAGTTGGCAAGAATGAATCGGATGTTACCAACGATCTGCGGTTGATTCTGCTTTGAACATCCAGGTGTATGCCACGAGTTCCCACATAGCGGACCTCGGCGGTGAAATCTTTGGCGAAGGAATGCTGGATACCGAAGTTCCAAGTTTCGGAGTATGGCAGCTTGGTTTGCGGCGGAATCCAATTGGAAGTGTTGGCACGCGCCGTCGCCTCGTCAAGCACCTGAATGCCAGAACCGCCTCCGGGCAATCCGCCTCCGGCAAGAAAACCGGGTGTCGGATGATTTAGATCGGGAACATCGTTGGTCGCGCCAATCTGTGGAGGAACGGCGAGGATTCCGATGTTGTCGTAAAGCACGTCGTAGGCAAGGCCGAAGCCTCCGCGAATGGATGTGTTTCCGCTGCTGCCGGGTGAATAAGCAAAGCCGATACGCGGGGCCCAGTTGTTCTTAGGCGCCTGCGGCTTGTTGAACAATAAAGGCTGATTCACACTGCCAGGCACAATGATGCTTGGAGTGTTGGATATGGTATTCAGCGCTTGTTGATCCTGGCTGGATGAATTTGTAGTGAACTCGTAGCGGATTCCCGCGTTCAACACCAGGTGGGAATTCAGCTTCCAACTGTCGTTGGCGTACCAGTAGACCGCTTTTTGGTTGCCGTAGTAGGTGGTTGATCCCTGGCTACGCTCACCGAAGTTGTCCGGTGAAAAATCTTCCAGGAAAAGCTGGGTTGAGTTGTACTCATAATCTCCACGCTGACGTTGGGTGAAACTTTGCGGCGAGATGTACCAGCGATATTCGCCTCCGAATTTGAAGTTGTGGGCTCCTTTGTTCCAGCTCACGTTGTCTACAAATTGATAGAGGTTCTGAATGGTGAATTGAGGGGCGACTGAGTCAGGGCCGATTTGAAGACCGTTCCCGCCCAAGTCCAACAGGGCGATATTGGGGAAGGCATCCAATCCGGGGTATTTAAAGTTTCCATCCGGCAAAGTGCTGAAAAAGCGATTGAAGCCCACACGGAATTCGTTGAGGACCGAAGGCGTGAAGGTATGGTATTCGCTAATCGTAAAGAGGTGGAAGCGGAGAGGTTCTGTGGTAAAGAACGCAGATAAATTCGGAGAGTTATCAATCCTATCGAGTTTGTTGTAGATATACCGGCCGCGAATCTGGTCTTTGGAAGACATGTTGTAGTCGATGCTCTGCACAAAGTTTTCAAAGTCCTGCGTGGCGGGGGCAGTGATGGAAACTGCACCGATTGGAATTGATCCGGCTGCGCAAGATCCGCTCGCCGCTGCGGTCGAATATGGCAGACAAGCGCTAGCGGTTTGCGCGACTGGCACGAACTGCTTGAACACTCCGAAGTTGGTTGCGTTGAGGTTTGGGTCAGCGCCTATCTGCGTCAAACCATCCGGCGTCGGCGAAAGTACCTGACCGCCGGCAGTGCTGGTGAGGCCTACTGCCTGACGCTCGAAATTAGAGAAGAAAAATAGTCTGTTGCGGAAAATTGGACCACCAAAAGTCGCGCCATAACGATTGCTGTCATAACGCGGATTGGAATCCAGCCCTTGAAGAACATAGAAATTGTCTATCGCATTCAGGTTACGATTTCTGAAGTACTCGTAAAGTGATCCGTGATAGTTGTTGGTACCGCTCTTGATCGTGGTGTTGAATTGTCCGCCGGAAGAGTGCCCGAATTCGGTGTTGAACTGATTTTCCAGCAAAGTGAAATTTTCAACCGCATCGTTGGGGACGGCGATCAAGTTTCCGGTGATCGCCTTGTTGTTGTTGTCCACTCCTTCTACGGTGAAGTTGTTGTTGTAGGGGCGTTGTCCGCCGACCGATGGGCCGACGCCGATTCCCAGCGAACTTACCTGGGCGACTCCTGGGCTCAGCAACGACAGATTCAGCACACCGGCACCAAGTCCACCGGACGATGTCACTGCCAAATCTTGCGAGAATTTCGCGTCGTAGGTGGCCTGCATCTGCGCGGATGTTGTATCAATCGGCGCAGCGGCGCTAGTGACCTCAACGACTTCGCTGGTCCCACCGGGGACCAGCGTGACATTCAGCGTGCCAGTCTGGTTAAGAACTACATCGAATTGCTGGACGGCGGTCTTAAAACCACTGCTCTTCACCGTCATCTTGTAAGAACCTACCGGCAAATTTTCAAAACGATATCCACCAGTGCCAGTTGTTTTGGTTGAGCTGGTCGCGCCTGTGTCGGTTTTGGTTATTTCGACACTCGCGTTTGAAACTACAGCGGAAGAAGAATCCATGACAGTACCCACGATGTTGCCGCTGATAGCTTGGCCGTAGGCCACGGTTGAATTCAGTGTCATCAGGCCCAATAAAGCGAGGCCGAGGACGATTGTCGCAAACATAGATGTACGTCTATACATTCAAATCTCCTAAATTAAAACCCGCAATCGGCACGCAGATGATGACAAGACAAATACGATCTCTTGTGTCGTGTGCGAATTTTTCATGCGTTGTGACATTGATAGTGCATGCAACATTCCACACATTCGCTCCTGCACAGCGGACTGCGTTCACTCGCAGTTATGAAATGTTAGGAAACAAATGAATATTGAAAAATGGAAATGAAGATTTTTGCTCTATGAAATCTCGTACAGCCCGCGGAGACAAGGTTCACACTTGTGAGTGTGAGCGTTTCCACTGACAATACAGCTCTTCACGCGGCGAGAAGAAACTCTGGAAGAGGATTTGAATGTGGGTTGAATCTTGACAAATGGCGTGTACGACTTAAATTTTGGGTGGAGAGGAAACACAAGGTCTCTCCACTTCGCAAGATGGTTCGCTTTGCGAACAATCTTGCTTCGGTCGAGATGACAAGTTTCTTTTAAGAACAGCAAAATTGCTCGTAGCGGACGTTGAATGAACTAGTGGGCGGTTTTACTAATCTATCAAAACCGCCCACTGTCACCGCCTTACAAAGACTTTAAATATTCAACTATGTCGTTTTTGTCTTGATCGTTGAGATGCAGGCTCTTGAAAGTGTCATAGTGATTCACCACATCGAGCAAGGTGGCGAAACGGCCGTCGTGATAGAAGCCGCCTTTGGTGTGCGTCCACAGACCTTTCAATGGAGACGTGCGGTAGCGATCGTCGGGAGCGCGGGAGGCCTGGAAGTCATCAATACCGATTTCTTCCGCGGTGTGCATGTTCCAGCCGGGTTCGGTGAACAACGGCGGAACGTGGCAGGTGGAGCATTGCGCGCGTCCGTTGAATAGTTCTTTTCCGCGGCGCGCGGCTGCGTGGTCATAACTGTTTGGAGGAGGGATGGGGGAGTCCAGTGCTAATTGATAAAAATGAAGATCGGCCAGTTTGGGGGTGATTAAATCTACATCGCTGCGGACGTTGTCGAATCCGTTGGCTGCGGCCACTGGGAAGCGATTTGCATCTGCGAGGCGCGGATCGTAGAACGTTCCTTTGCCGTGCATTTCCAGGTTGGCCACGAAAGCATTCCAGTGAGTGACCGATCCCCAACCGGTCCAGGTGTGGAGGTTGACTCCGGCCAAGCCAAAGGCTGGGGGAATTAATGTGGATGCTGATTTGTTGCCGTTAAACGCTTTGCCATCCATGAAAAGTTCAGCGTCAAACTTTCCTGGGCCCCAGCTGTTCAAGACGGTGCGGACGGTGCCTTGATCCACGTTAAGGACTTTTGCGACGCTGCTTAAATCGGGCGACAAATTCACGATTGCGCCTACGTTGAGATCACGATTGGCCCAACCATCGAGACGATGGCCGATGCCTGGCGCGAGTGAATTGTCTACTGTGGAGTGACAAAGGGCGCACTGGATACCGACCGATTTCAATTTTCCTGAATGATCGAAGAACCCTGTCAGGCCGACCACTGCATTCAACTGTAATAAGGTTACGGTGGTTGCCGGATCTTTTAAATTGACCTTCCCTGCTTTCAACGCGCGAATTACTGATTGTGGTAACGCGTCTTCGTCTACTTTCAGCCCGACGGCCAAAGCAGTAGCAGGACTTACGCCTGGGCCAATTCCACCCAGTTTTTGCCCTTTAATGGCTTGATGAAGTTGCAGAGTGCCGCCCCAGAAATCCTCATCACCGAAGGTGTCAAAGCGGAAGGTGTTTCGCCCACGATCAACCATGCCCAATGCATGAAAGTCAGTGGCACGGTCGCGGTCGTGGAATTTGAAATCTGATGCGGAAACTTTCTGGAGATTGTGAAGTAGCCAAGCGGCGGATGCGCACGTCGCAATAAGTACAGTCAACAGCACAATACGAACCCGGGTCATAAACTACCTCCAACATATGCAATGAGCGCTTAGTTGGAGAATGGTTACGCAAAGTTGCCGACAACTTTTGTCAAAAGTTTGTCTCTAAAAAATAGTTTTAAAATTTGTAACCTGCGGAGGGTGGGCGACTCAAGCTATTGAGGTGTCTAACATCTGACAATGCCCACCCTTGTGTATAGCACGATCAAGGGCGGGCATACTCAGCTTCCGTTTACCAAGCTATTAGAGAGACCTGGTCTACCCATTCCTGCATCTGCGTGCCGACCGGGCCAATGTCCATTTGGAATTGGACTCCCAGATTGTCGCCCCATCCTGGCGGCGTCATGCCTGACGGTAGAGCTTTGTTCATCGCGTAGAAATTGCTGGCTGCGATTTTTCCGGAACTCTTGTATTGCACGACGGTGAGATTGTCGTAGTGCTCGAGGTTGTCCGGGCTGGTGCGGTGAAAGTTCAGCGTCACGTGATACCAAGTGTTAGGCACGAACTTTTTGCATGGCACTTTGCTATGGACCCACGCTACTGCGGATTCATTCCAGATATCCCAGACTCCGGCGGCATAGTTACATTGGGTGCCGAACATGTAGCGATGCCCGCTGATGAATTGGAAGGTGTCGAATTCGAGGGCCTGGGCTGCCTGGGTGTTGGAGGCCACGTTGATCCAGAAATCGAAAGAGAAGTTTGCAGCTGCGTTGTTGGATCCGAGCTTGTTCCACCAGAGCGCGTTAGCATACGCGTCGCCACTGATAAGGAAGTCGCGACTGGCCCCGTCGCGCGACGGCGTGGTTTGAAATGGAGAGGTGGCTATGGTGGCGTTGTTGCTGCCTCCACCCGCACAGTCTATGCAGGAACCCCAGCCAAGAGTGCCATTATCGGTGGCGGTTGAGTCTTCAATTTTGCGATATTTTGTGACGGCTAGCGACGCGGTAGAGTACAACAGAAAAATACACATCGTCACGCACACGTACCTGGTGGTGATCATGAAAAATCCTTTTTGATTTGGGAATTAGGGCGGTCTACTGCCTTGTGCGGCGAATATATTTGTGTGAAAGATGCGGGTCAATAGGCGATGTACTTGTGAGATACCCAATAACCTGTAGAAAATTGAATTAAAATGTTAGCTATGCCTATTTCTCCTGAAATCCGCGGACAGAAATATATTTCGTTGACTACTTTTCGCAAAAGCGGAGTGGGCATCCCTACCCCGGTCTGGTTTGGAGAGAGCAACGAGAAACTCTACGTGATGACTCGCGGCACGATGGGGAAGACCAAACGCATACGCAATAACCCCAAAGTAAAAGTTGCGCCTTGTACGATTCGGGGAAAAGTAACCGGGCCGGAATTTAATGCGGTGGCGCGAATTTTGCCAACGCAGGATGGCCCGGCTGCGCGGAACGCAATCAATCGAAAATATTTTATGGCGCGTCTGCCTTTAATCTGGTGGCGGACGGACACCTATTTCGAAATTGAATTTGTCCCATAATGTTCATTCACCGATTGTGAATATCGGTTTTCTTGATAAGGCAGCATTGTCGCTGGACTCAATTCCCTGTTAAAATTTTCTGTTCTGAACAGCTAAAAATTGGTTTAAGTGTGTACCACTATCTCGATTCGGAGGCTCCATGGCAGTGAAAGTTGGTATTAACGGGTTTGGACGCATCGGACGCAATGTGCTGCGCGCGTCGTTGAATGACCCGAACATTGAGTTCGTTGCGGTCAACGATCTCACCGACCCCAAAACTCTGGCCCATCTGTTGAAGTACGACTCAGTGCTGGGCAATTTACACCACACGATTACCGCCGGCGCGGACAGCATCAGTATCGATGGCAAGACCATCAAGGTTTTTAAAGAGAAGGACCCGGCTGCCCTGCCCTGGGATTCAGTTGGGGCCCAGGTCGTAGTTGAGTCGACTGGGCGGTTTACCGATGCGCCTGAAGCTGCGAAACACAAGCGGGGATCAGTGAAGAAGGTCATCATTTCGGCTCCGGCCAAGGGTGAGGACATCACGCTGGTGCTCGGCGTTAATCATGACAAGTACGACGCTTCGAAGCACCACATTATTTCTAACGCTTCCTGTACCACTAACTGTCTGGCTCCGATCGCGAAGGTTGTGAATGATGAATTCAAGATCATCAGCGGTACCATGACGACCATTCACTCTTACACTAACGATCAAGTCATTCTCGACTTCCCGCACAAAGACCTGCGGCGTGCGCGTGCGGCGGCCATCAATATGATTCCGACCTCGACTGGCGCGGCCAAAGCGTTGAAGCTGGTGATTCCGGAACTGGCCGGCAAGTTAGATGGCTTCTCAATGCGCGTGCCTACTCCGACTGTTTCCGTCGTTGACATGGTTGTTTGGGTTGAGAAGAAGACGACCAAAGACGGAGTGAATGCGACGCTTAAGAAGGCCTCGGAATCTGGACCTTTGAAGGGTTACCTCGGGTACGAAGAGCATGAACTGGTTTCTTCGGACTTCCGCGGGGACGGGCGGTCTTCTATCGTTGACGCGCCGAGCACTATGGTGGTCGGAGAAAATTGCGTGAAAGTGGTCTCCTGGTATGACAACGAATGGGGATACTCTTCACGGGTGCGCGACCTCATCAACTTCCTGGTCAACAAAGGGCTGTAATTAACAGTTGGTGACCCACTCAAGTCAGCAACTGGCTTGAGTGGGCCGCCCTCCTTAGGAAATTCCCATGTCAAAACTCTCTATTCGCGATTTGCCGTTGCACGATAAGCGTGTCTTTATGCGGGTTGATTTCAACGTGCCTTTGGAAGATGGGCTGGTCACTGACGAAACTCGTATTCGGGAAACTCTCCCTACCATTGAATATGCTTTGAAGCAGGGTGCACGGTTGATTCTGGCTTCGCATCTGGGGCGGCCTAAGGGAAAGCCGAATCCGAAGATGAGTTTGAAGCCGGTGGCAGAGCGGTTGCGGATGCTTTTGGACAAAGAATATTCCCTCTCCGAGAATGTCGGGTTTTGTCCTGAGTGTGTTGGACCGGAAGCGACGGAAATGGCAACCAAGCTGGAAAAACATCAGACGCTGCTTTTGGAAAATTTACGCTTTCATGCAGAAGAGGAAGCCAACGACGAGAACTTCGCCAAGCAACTGGCTAGTCTTGCTGACTACTATGTGAACGATGCGTTTGGCACGGCGCATCGGGCGCATGCTTCTACGGCGGGCATCACCAAGTTTGTGAAGAAATCCGCGGCTGGGCTGCTCATGCAGAAGGAGCTCGACTACATGGGCAAGGCTTTGCAGAATCCGGAGAAGCCGTTTGTGGCGATCCTGGGTGGCGCGAAAGTCAGCGATAAAATTGCTGTGATCCAGAACCTGATGACCAAGGTGGATGCCTTGATCATTGGCGGCGGTATGGCTTACACCTTTCTTAAAGCGCAGGGTCAGGAGATTGGGAAGTCGCTGGTTGAAAACGACAAGCTGGATTTAGCTAAGCAGCTCTTGCAGCAAGCGAAAGATCAGAAGGTGAAGTTTTTGCTGCCAGTAGACCACGTTGTCACAGACAAGTTTGATGCAGCAGCCAAACCGGAGCCAGTGGGGGTTGGGCAATCGATCCCAGCCGACAAAATGGCATTTGATATCGGGCCGAAGAGCGTGGAACTATTCTCGGCGGAAATTGCCAAAGCCCGCACCATTGTTTGGAATGGGCCGATGGGAGTATTTGAATTCCCTTCGTTTGCCAAGGGGACGTTCAAGATCGCGGAAGTGGTTGCGAATAATACTGCGGCTACTTCGATTGTTGGCGGCGGTGATTCGGTTGCTGCGGTCCATAAAGCCGGCGTGGCGGACAAGATTACTCACATCTCTACCGGTGGCGGGGCTTCGCTGGAATTTTTAGAAGGTAAAAAGCTTCCCGGCGTTGAGGCTCTCACGGATAAATAATCAGTTCCCTGTTCTCAGATCCCAGTTCTCAGGAAGGACTTTATGGCGCGCAAGAAAGTAATGGCAGCAAACTGGAAGATGTTCAAGAACCCTGCGCAGACCCAGGCGTTTTTTGATGCTTTTCTGCCGATGGTTGCGGGGCACGACCGCGACGAAATCGTGATCTGCCCGCCGTTTATCGATCTCTTTATTGCACTTGCCGCCACCAAAGGATCGAATGTCGCCATTGGAGCACAAAATCTTCATTGGGAAAAAGAGGGGGCTTATACCGGCGAAATTTGCCCTGGCATGTTGTTGGATATTGGCTGTACGCATGTCATCATCGGGCACTCCGAGCGCCGGCAATATTTTGGCGAAACAGACGACGTAGTAAATTTCAAGTTCAAAGCGGCAATTGAAGCCGGACTTACTCCGATTGTGTGCGTCGGTGAAGTTTTGGAAGAGCGCGAAGCCAACCTGACTGAAGACGTGCTGCGCCGGCAGTGCTTGCGGGTGTTTTATGCAATCTCCGGCAAAAAAGCTGAGAAGCTGATCGTAGCTTACGAACCCGTGTGGGCCATCGGAACGGGCAAAACCGCTACTCCGCAAATGGCGGCGGACGCTCACCTCATCATACGCGGGGAAGCCGCAAAAGCATTCGGCGATGAGTTCGCCGCCCAACTGCGCATTCTTTACGGCGGGTCGGTAAAGCCGGAAAATGTCAAAGCGCTGATGTCGCAAGAAGAAATTGATGGGGCATTGGTAGGTGGCGCCAGCCTGGATCCGAAATCATTCACCGCGATTGTGAAGTATTAGCGGTTGGCCTTGTTACTGTTCAGTCACCGGGTAAAAGCTGTATTTTCGCTAATTCACCTATCATGCACAATTAAAAGCGGTTAGCATTTTGAAGGTGCCGCTCTTCAATTCCACAGATAACACCGCGCAACGTACCGTGCCAGGAACCACGCGATGACATCTCGTACCAGAGCTAAGCGGGCATTTGTTTCGGCCATTGTTTTGCTTGGCATCTGTGGCATTGCTACCTATCTTTCTTTCTCTTATTTACGTGCGAGTGAACGCTGGATCGCACATTCCCAAGAAGTTCGGGCAGCGATTGGGGACGTGGAATCCTCCATCAGTGCAGCTGCGCGGGCCAGAATGAACTTTTTGATAACCGGATCGGATGCGGAATTGACAGCGTATCGCAATGCAGTATCGCGAATTCCGCAAGAAATGGCCCGGCTCCGCGTATTGACACGGGACAATAAAGCTCAGTTAGACAACTGCAATCAGCTGGAGACTGTGACCAATGCGCGACTCAAGGATTGGGAAGCCGCGGTCGCTGCCAAAAAGCAAGGCCAGCAAGTTGATCTAATCAATCTCATGCAGCAAAGCATCAGTTTGTCTGCGCAGAGCGCACAGGTTGGCGAGGCGATTCGGGCCGAAGAACTTCGACTGCTTTTACAGAGAACGTTGGTGGCGCAGCGGCAATTTTTTCTTGCCTGCGCGACTGTGGTCATTAGTTTTACCTTTGCCATATTGCTTCTCTATTTGCATTACCGTTTGTTGGGTAGTGAGCTTTATGCCCGTGAAGAAGCCGAGAAACTCGCGCACAGCGCTTATGAACGGGAAGCTGCGATGCGGCGGGAGCAGGAACGCTTTCGTTTGTTTGTGGAGACAGTGCAGGATTATGCGATTTACGTATTGGACGCTGAAGGTCATGTAGCCAGTTGGAACCGCGGGGCACAGCGAATCAAGGGATACGCAGCGTCTGAGATCACTGGTCAACATTTTTCTGTCTTCTTTACCGAGCAGGACAGGAGGGACGGGAAGCCGCTTCAGGAGTTACAAACCGCAGAGCGGGAAGGCCAGTTTCAATGCGAAGCCTGGCGCGTGCGAAAAGACGGCTCACAATTTTGGGCCAGCATTGTGCTCACCGCGATTAAAGATGAAAAAGGCAAGCTGGCCGGTTTCACCAAGGTCACGCGTGATTTCACAGAGCGCCGGCAAGCCCAAGAAGACCTCCGCCGCGCCAATGCCGATCTTGCTGCCGAAGTTAAAGAACGTATGTCGGCCCAGGAAAGATTGGCCAATTCGGAAAAGTCCCTGCGCGAACTTTCTCTTCACCTATTAAAAACACAAGACGAAGAAAGAAGGCGCATTGGACGCGAGCTTCACGACAGCCTGGGGCAATATCTGGCAATCCTGAAAATGAACCTGGATTCTTTGGACGCTGATTTTGCCGGTAATCACAGCGGCGCAGGCGAGCAAGTGGCGCGGTGCGTGCGGTTGGTGGAAGACTCGCATCAAGGAAGTGAGGACTATTTCTTATCTTTTGTATCCGCCGATGCTGGAGGAAGTCGGACTTAAATCCGCGATTCCGTGGTATCTGGATGGATTTTCCAAACGCAGTAATATCAAAACCACATTCGAGGTTGATCCGGAGTTTAACCGAATGAGCCGGGAAGTAGAGCTGGCGCTTTTCCGCGTGCTACAGGAGAGTTTGACCAATGTGCACCGGCACTCAGGAAGTACGACTGCCGATATTCGGCTTAGCAGAGATAATGGGCGGGTTGTGCTTGAGGTTACCGACCGGGGCAAGGGCATTTCTCCGCGAGTTGCTTGCTAAAACGAACCGAGAGTGGATCGGTTCCCTGGGAGTTGGATTGCGTGGAATGAATGAGCGCATACGCCAACTGGGGGGAGAACTTGAAATTTCGTCTTCAGAAAATGGTACAGTAGTCACCGCTGGTGTTCCGGTCGTGGAGACAGTCTCGACTTCAACCAACCCGGACAAGTCATAGGCACGCCTCTTATCATTTCGAGGATTGGGGATAATTTTTATGGGCGCAAGAATTTTACTGGCTGACGATCACGACATTGTTCTGGAAGGGATACGTACGCTGATCGCGAAGTCGGGGCGTCCCTGAGGAAATTTGCGGCGAGGCCCGAAATGGCGAAGAATCGGTGGAGATGATTCAGCGGCTGAAACCGGATGTGGCTGTCCTTGATATCACCATGCCGAAGCTGAGTGGGCTGGAAGCGGCGAAGAAAATTTCCCGGGCGGGAACTGATACCAAGATGCTGATGTTCACCATGCATGAGTCAAGCCGCCTGGAAACTGAGGCACGGGAATCCGGAGCACAAGGATACGTACTGAAAGCGCAGGCCGCGCGAGACCTGATTCGGGCCATTGATTACTTGCTGGATGGACATACCTTCTTTGGGGCCCCACCGGTAACGGAGAACAGCAAAACAGATAAGAAACCTGGCATCTTGCTGCGACGAGCATTTGCGTTCGCTTGATTTAGCGTCCTTCCACAGAAAAAACCAGCAACACATTGCCGGGCTGACCTCCCCACAGGGAATAACCGGACACGACGAACAACTTTCCTCCTGCGACCACCGGGCCAGCGGAATCGATTGATCCTCCTTTTGCATTGGAAACACCATTGACCGCGCGATAGGCGTGGGTGGTGTTGTAGTCCCAGAGGATTCGTCCATCGTGTGTTGAGTAGGCACGGATGTGGCCGTCTACTGCTCCGGCGAATACTACGCCGGGAATTACTGTTGTCGGAGCGGAGTTGGCGGGGCCACAATGCTGGCGTCCGTTGCATGCAGTAGGCAGCGTCGAGTGCCATGCTGTTTTACCAGTTACTAAATCGAGGGCGAAAATGCCTCCGCCTTTGTGGGGATTGAGGTCTGGGTCGTCGTCTTTTTTCGGGACCAGATCAGTATCGGAGAGCGGAACATAGATGCGTTCAGCGTCCGCGGACGAACCCCATTCAATTCCCCCTAGTGGGCCTCCCTGACCTACGCGAGTTTGCCAGATGATTTCTCCTTTATTGTCGGGATCCAGAGCTGTCACTACAGACGATTTTTGGCTGGCGATCAACAACCGTTTGCCTGAGGGTAATGTCCGCAAGATCGCTGGACCGCCAAAGTCTGAATCAGGGCCTGCGCCGGAAGGACAGCTTGGCTTGTTCTGGGTTTCGCAATTGCCGTTGTAAATATCCTGCGCTGTGATTTGGCGCGACCAGGTTATTTTTCCGGTTTTCATGTCGAGGGCGAGGATGGCGTCGCTGGTGTCAGTGACTGGCTCGGAGTAATTGTTGCCGGTGGTGACGTAGAGGAGATTGTGCTCTGGGTCCAAAGTTGGGGGGGACCATACACCTGCTCCGGAAGGGCCCCAGAGTTGAGT
>CAWBXL010000052.1:0-24669 GCA_963792305.1 uncultured Acidobacteriaceae bacterium
AACCAACATCTAGTTTCTGAAGAACAATACCGGTTGTTCTTTCATTCAGCAGTATAAATCCATGAGCTCTGTTCTGCGTGCCTACCGAGTGATGACATTTTCCAGTGAACTCAGTGTGCGCTTCGGTTTGCGTGGCGCCGAGTCCGACGCGACCACTACGGATGTGATTTTACGGATGCGCTGGGTTATGCCACGCGGCAGATCCAGGCAGGGCGCGCGGACTACTCCAGCCGGCCGAGCAGATTCTCCGATTGCGCTGGGGATCGTAAACAACTTCATCCTGATGAAAATTTTGACGGTATTCTGCAACGACGAGCCGCATAGGGGTCGCGGCCGTCTGAAATCGCGATGGATTCGTCGTGGGTGAAGGGGCTGGATGTTTGTAATGGGAGAGGAGCCACGCGGGCGCGCGGTGCGGCAGACGCCGGCAGAGATTTGCGGACGGTGTATTTACTCTGAGGCTTTCCACCGGGTGCGGTTGCAGGAGCGCGGTGAAAGAGCCCGCACGCGCTATCGGACTCGCCATGACACAAGCTGGAATTACGGGGCCAGAGTGAGTATGTGAATCTGCATGGGACTTCTACCGCAATTGAATGTGATTGTATTCAAAACGTGGCTCCAGCTGGCACTGGGGAACATGCACGGAAAGTTCCGATGTCGGCGATCAAGTTACTTCACATCCTCGAGGGCTGCGCCGGCGGCGGAAATCGTTCACGATCGTGGCTATGAAGCATGGGGCAGATTCCGCCAACTATCAATTTTGGATAATCCTGATCCGCAAATGCGATTTTGGATCGGACCGTCCCGGATATTCGGGCGCAAGCACGATCCAACATGCGGTTTGTAACTGCATCGCGTTCGGGTCTAAGAACTCGGCGCTGGCGTCGCGGAATCGTGCTCTGAGCTTCAGTTGAGTGCAGGATATGGAGCAACCAACTGCATCTCGGAGTGTCCGCGCCTCAAGTATATCGCGGGCGCCTTTCGGTGGACGAAGGTGCTAGCCCGTTACAAAGATGAAGATCTGCCTCATTCTGTGGGGTTGATCCCTCACGGATGTAATTGAAGAGGTTTGTTCCATGAGCTCGTCCGCTTGGTGTGGCTTCTGTTTGAGGAAATCTTGAAGAGCTATATGTATTATGGCGGAGCAGAAGTAGATGGACTTGGAGAACTCGGCAACACCGCGCTTCATGAAGCAACAGGGCAAAGGGCATTTTGATGTAGTCATGGTGTTGTCTTAATTTGGAGCGCGTAAGTACATGTCCGAAAATGTTTGAGAGATCGGATATTGCCGCCACGGACGGCGGAGGATCTGTTTATTCTCTTACCGAAATAAATTGATCGAGACCATTGCCTGATTCAGTTAGTCAGCCCAAGGAAAACACAAGGTCTCTCCACTCCACAAAATCATCCATTCCGTGGATGATTTTGTTCCGGTCGAGATGACAGGGGTCGTCATCGCTTTGTGTCATTATCCGAGGTACTGGTGTCAGTTTGATTATCTCATTATCTCCCAAATCTATTTTTTTCTTTGAGAGATTTTCTAATGATGGTCTGCAAGGCGTCGCTACCGCTTTTGTTTTCGTCCACAGAATGCGCGGCGTGTGCGGTGTAGTTGTCCCTCAGTTATCTTACCTGCACAACAGGATCGGAGTGCACGTTTTATCTAGTTCCATGATAGGTCCGCGATCACATAGAGACCTCTATACTCCGTGAACCATATTTCAATTTCACGAGGCTGCCCGCTTTTTTTTTGTGACTGCGGGTGGTCGAGATATAAGATACCGTTCCGTGTCACCCGGTCCTCAGCTTTAATTTTCTATTCGTTTTCTTCCAGAAATTCCTTGAGCTTGCCGGATGCATCAAACAGCCGATTCCATTGTTCATAGTAGAGGGTGACGGGAAGCGGCCTAACCGTAGACGCTGACTCCTCCTTTTTCGCCTACACGAAATTCCAGGCTCCCGGTGCTTTTGGTTCCCTGCTGTTTTTCCAGTTCAGCCAGTTTGGCTTTCAGTTCTTCATACGTCGGTTCTGACATTAAAGTTCACCTCGGCTAGATTTCTAATTCAATCTACTAAAAGAGTGCAAAATGAAGTTCTTGCTTGCAATTTGTGCTTCCCTGCTGATGCTTCGTGGACCTGCGAGCATTCGCAGCCACCGCCACCGGTTCGTTCAACTTTGATATTTGCTTCAGATCCGCCTGTTCGCTAATGTCACGGCGGACTGTATCGATCATTTTGAAGTTTGGGACGTCACCAGTTCACCGAAGCGGGTGAGCCTCGAGTTGCGCTGCCCTCCCCTGCGGCGTCGCCGGTCAGCTTTAGTTTTAAAGTTGGGCCGCCTTATGGATCGCGGAAATGGTCGGCGGTGGCAGTCGCGAAAGAATGGAACTGTCAGCGACATCACGCGCCGCCAATCGCAAGGGACAGTGAATGTGCGGCCCGGCGCACCGGCGGTTTTGTTGGGAATTTAAATTAGAGTTTGGTTAGAAATCTAGAATTTCACGGAGCGGGAGACGGGGATCGAACCCGTGGCATCCAGCTTGGGAAGCTGGCGTTCTACCGCTGAACTACTCCCGCTCATTTTTACTTCGACTGTCTGACAACCGACTCATTATAAAGGATGCTCCTGGCACGGCTGATAATCGGCTCAGTTGGCATATTAATTTTTGTCTGTAGCATATTTCCGAACGAAGCTGCTTTCCGAATGCTTCAGCTTGTTTCGGAGACCGGAATGCATTCCGGGCAGAGGACCATGCGAAGGAGCTCCGTGCATTTTGCTTCAAGCACGGCCACGATGCCGCAGATCCTCGGTTGCGCTTCTGACGATTTGCTCATGGAAGTCCTAATTCCTCACGTTGTGGAAGGGGGCGACTCAAAGGCGAGCGTTGTTTTGGGCGCGCAGAAAATGCATATTTTGGAAACGGTGCATTAATCATCTGTGAATTCTTGGGATTGACGTGGACCCGGGAGCTAAGCGGCGCGTTGGAATTCCAGCACCAATAAAAGAAGTGTATTTCTCCAAAGGAATGTTTGAGCCTGCGGTACGCATGGAAATGCTGTTGCAACTGATTTTATGACTCCGCGGAAGGGGTTCACGGGATTCCGTACAACTGCTATTTCTACGGCTGTGCGCGGACGGAATATGCGCCATGAGCTCCTGGGATATGAATACTTGGTGGAACGTTATCCGGCGCGGCAACGGGGAATTTGTCATAATCCGATCGCAGGCATTTCCACCAAGGTGCTTGAGGATGTTTTACGCGCTCCACCCGGTTGCACCTGGTATGCGCCGAATTCCGATCAGGTGGCATTGAGATGACGAGAAAGTACGGCAATTGCAGTGCGGAAATTATTGCCAATAAATTTGAGTGAATCCGGTCAAATTCACTATGTGGCGGACAAAACACCTTCCCCAGGTAATTATGGGACGGGGAACTACTCTGATTCTTCGACAGCGCTACAGCCCACATCGAATCACATTGTCAAAAGGTCGGCTTAATCGAAACCGACGTTCTTTCCTATGTCCAGCTGATGAGTGCACTGTCAGGATGAATAGGAAACTCCCTCCCCAGAATAATAAGACTGCCAAGCGCGCCGGTTGGGCCAGCAGCTGGCGTGCCTTCGAGGACGGCGGCGCGTAGCGCGTCGAGGGGCGGTCAGGGAGCAGGCGGATGAAAGGGAACCGGCACTACCGCTGGGAAGCGCTCGTAGAGAATTCCGGAGAAGATCCACATTGGCATCTCTTATCACCGAGATTGATTAAGCCGCTGACGGCTTGAATTTTTGCGCGCGGTGGCGGTTAAAAGACCCAGTGATCAAAAGGTCGCAGAACCTAAAAATCCCCAGGAAAAGAATGCTCAGCCACGATCCGAGAACCAGCATGTGGAACAGCAGTACGCCGAAGGTCAGCATCAGCAGGACTTCGATAATCATCATGATCTATACGGCTGGTGGCGATGGCCAACAGGAAATCGCCGCGGCGCATGGCGTGGCTACTCAAGCGCTTGACAGACATGCGCCAGCGCAAGCTACTCAAGCGCTTTCTTAGCCACGCCCATGCGCCGCGGCGATTTCCTGTTGGCCATCGCCACCAGCCGTATCATCATGATGATTATCGAAGTCCTGCTGATGCTGACCTTCGGCGTACTGCTGTTCCACATGCTGGTTCTCGGATCGTGGCTCAGCATTCTTTTCCTGGGATTTTTTAGGTTCTGCAACCTTTGGATCACTGGGTCTTTTAACCGCCAGCCGCGCGCAAAAATTAGAGACCATCAGCGGCTTAATCAATCTGGTGATGATGCCAATGTGGATCTTCTCCGGAGTCTTTTTCTCCTACGAGCGCTTCCCAGCGGTAGTGCAGCCCTTCATCCGCCTGCTCCCCCTGACCGCCCTCAACGACGCACTACGCGCCACCATCCTCGAAGGCACGCCACTGCTCGCCCAACCCGCGCGCTTGGCAGTCTTATTATTCTGGGGAGGAATTTCCTTCATCCTGGCGGTCCGCTGGTTCCGCTGGACATAGGAAAGAACGTCAGTTTCGATTAAGCCGACCTTTGGGCGATCTGGTCGATGTGGGCTGTAGCGCTGTCAAAATCAGGAGTAGTTCCCCATCCCATAATTTCCTGGGGAAGGTGTTGTTCCACCACATAGTAATAGTACGGATTCACTTCAAATTTATTGGCAATAATTTCCGCACTGCAATTGCCATACTTTACGTGCATGCTGCGATAGGCCTGATCGGAATTCGCATCCAGGTGCAACCGGTGAGCGCGTAAAACATCCTCAAGCACCTTGGGTGGAAATGCCTCAATCGGGTACTGACAAATTCCCGTTGCCGCGCGCCCCGGATAACATTTCTCCACCAAGTATTCATATCCCAGGAGCTGGTCGCACATATTCCATCCGCGCACAGCCCATGAGAGATCGCCCGCTGTACGGAATCCCGTAAACCCCTTTTCCGCGGAGTCGTGGATGGATTGCAACAGCATTTCCATCATTACCGCAGGCTCAAACATTCCTTTGGAGAAATACACTTCTTCTTCAGTATGGAATTCCAACGCGCCGCGCTTTAGCTCCCGGTCCACGTCAATCCCAAGAAACCGCAGATCGTAATACAGCCGTTTCAAAATATGCGGTTTCTGCGCGCCAAAACAACGCTCGCCTTTCATCAGCCCTTCCACAACATAAGGAGTCAGGACTTCCATGAGCGAATCGTCAGAACGGTAGAAGATGCAGGCATGGTCGCCATGCTTGAAGCGAAATAGCGGAGTTTGTTCAGCCATGAGTCCTGTGCCCGGAATGCATTCCGATTCTGCAAAACAAGCTGAAGCATTCGGAAAGCGGGCTTCGTTCGGAAATATGCTACAACAAAAATTAATGCAACTGAGCCAATTATGCGCATGCCAGAGCATGCTTTATAATGAGTGCGTTATAGACAGTCGAAGTAAAAGTGAGCGGGAGTAGTTCAGCGGTAGAACGCCAGCTTCCCAAGCTGGATGCCACGGGTTCGATCCCCGTCTCCCGCTCCATGATTTCTTGATTTCTAACCGGCCTCTAATTCAAATTCACGACAAAAGCCGCCGGTGCACCAGGCCGCACATTAACGGTCGCCTGCGACTGCGCCGCGGTCATGTCACTAGTAGTTCCGTCTTTCGCCACAGAAACAGCCGACCACTTGCGCGCTCCGTAAGGCGGCCCAACTTTAAAACTAAAGCTGACCGGCGACGCCGCTGGACTAGGCAGTGCGACAGTCGCCAGTTTCTTCGGTGAACTGGTGACGTCCCAAACTTCAAAATGATCAATACAATCAGCTGTGACGGTTGCCGAACAAGCGGGATCAGAAGCAAAATCAAAGTTGAACGAACCGGTGGCAGTGGCTGCGAATGCTGCGCAGGTCCACGAAACCATCAGCAGGGAAGCACAAATTGCAAGCAGGAACTTCATTTTGGCGCTCCTTTTAGTAAGATGAATTAAAATCTTGCGAGGTGAAACGAATGTCCGAACCGAGTTATGAAGAACTAAAAGCCAAACTGGCTGAACTGGAAAAACAGCAGGGCACCCGCCGCACCGGGAGCCTGGAATTTCGTGTGGGCGAAAAAGGAGGCGTAAGCGTCTACGGTCTGGGCCGCTTCCCCGTCACCCTCTACTATGAACAGTGGAATCGCTTGCTCGATGCATCCGGCAAGCTCAAGGAATTTCTGGAAGAAAACAAATCAAAATTAAAGCTCAAGGACCAGTAACACGGAACAGTACTTATATCTGACCACCCGCGGTCGCAAAAGCGGGCAGCCTCGTGAAATTGAAATATGGTTCACGGAGTATCAAGGCTGCTTCTATGTGATCGCGGAGTATCCTACGTCGAACTGGGTACAAAACGTGCACTCCGATCCTGTTGTGCAGGTCAGAGTGGCTGGACAAAGCTTCGCCGCACACGCGCGCATTCTGCAAACAAAAGCAGATAACGCCTTGCAGACCATCATTCAAAATCTCTCAAAGAAAAAATACGGTTGGGGAGATGGTGTGATAATCGAACTGACACCGGTCCCTCGGGATAATGACACAAAGCAATAACAACCCTGTCATCTCGACCGGAACAAAATCATCCACGAAATGGATGATTTTGTGGAGTGGAGAGACCTTGTGTTTTCCTTGGGCTGACTAACTGAATAGGCAATGGTCTCGATCAATTTATTTCAGTAAATCAACCAGATCCTGCCGCCCATGCATGGCGGCGATGTCCAAAGGTGTGTCTCCAAACTCGTTTCGGATGTCCTTACGCGCTCCAAATTCAAGCAACACCATGACTACATCAAAATGCCCTTGCCCTGTTGCTTCATGAAGCGCGGTGTTGCCGAGTTCTCCAAGTCCATCTACTTCTGCTCCGCCATCAAGAAGTGCGTACAGCTCTTCAAGATTTCCTCGAACAGAAGCCACACCAAGCGGACGCTCATCGAACGAACCTCTTTGATTTACATCCGTGAGATCAA
This sequence comes from uncultured Acidobacteriaceae bacterium, assembly GCA_963792305.1. Classification (GTDB taxonomy): domain Bacteria; phylum Acidobacteriota; class Terriglobia; order Terriglobales; family Acidobacteriaceae; genus CAWBXL01. The sequence goes on from CAWBXL010000052.1 coordinate 6,987, forward strand.
CACCACAGAATGCAGGCAGATCTTCATCTTTGTAACGGGCTAGCACCTTCGTCGCCGAAAGGCGCCCGCGATATTGCTTGAGGCGCGCGGCACCGTCTCCGAGATGCAGTTGGTTTTCTTCCATATCCTGCACTCAACTGAAGCTCAAGCACAATTCCGCAACACCAGCGCCGAGTTCTTAGACCCAAACGCAATGCAGTTACAAACCGCATGTTCAATCGTCTGCTTGCGCCCAATATCCGGGACATAATCCAAATCACATTCCGGATCAGGATTATCCAAATTGATAGTTGGCGGAATCTGCCCATGCTTCATAGCCACAATCGTGGAAGCAACTCCCGCCGCCCCACACGCTCCCTGAGGATGTCCAATCTGTGACTTGATCGCCGACATCGGAACTTTCCGTGCATGTTCCCCCAGTGCCAGCTTCAAAGCGCGCGTTTCAATACGATCATTCAATTGGGTAGAAGTCCCATGCAGATTCACATACTGAACATTCTCGCCCGTAATTCCAGCTTGTGTCATGGCAAGTCCGATAGCGCGTGCCGGCTCTTCACCGCACTCCTGCAACCGCACCCGGTGGAAAGCCTCGCAAGTAGATCCATATCCGCAAATCTCTGCCAGCATCTGCGCACCGCGCGCCCGCGCATGCTCATACTCTTCCACTACAAACATCCAGGCCCCTTCACCCACGACAAATCCATCGCGATTTGCAGAGAACGGCCGCGAACCCCTATGCGGCTCGTCGTTCCAGGAGTCCGTCAAAATTTTCATCAGGATGAAGCCCTTTACGATCCCCAGCGCAATCGGAGAATCTGCTCCGCCGCTCAAGATCATGTCCGCGCGCCCTGCCTGGATCTGCCGCGTGGCATAACCCAGCGCATCCGTAGAAGAAGTGCATCCCGTAGTGATCACATGACTGGCGCCACGCAAACCGAAGCGCACACTGAGTTCACTGGAAAGTGTCCCCATCACTCCGGTAGGCACGCAGAACAGACTCATGGATTTATATTGCTGATGAAAGAACAACCGGTATTGTTCTTCGGTAAACTCCTGCGACCCGCCACCTGATCCCAGCACCACTCCAAACCGCCGCCGTTCTTCCAAAGCAAGCGAAGCGGTATCAATACCTGCTCCCTGCAAAGCCTCCGTAGCCGCAGCTAATGCCAGTGGAAGTACTCGGGAAACATGTTTGCGCTCGCGTTTATCCACCCAGGCCAGCTCATCAAACCCGCGGACCTCACCGGCTATCTGCACCGGAATCGCAGACGGATCAAACCGCGAAATCCGTCCCACGCCACTCTTGCCCTTCAGGATCGCCTCAGCGAACTCCTGATTCCCAGTTCCATTCGGACTGACTGCTCCCATCCCAGTGATTACGACACGTCGTTTCAAAGGTTTACCTCGTTAAAGTAGCGATCCAATATATACGAGTTCCGCGTTCGGGAAGTTAGATGCTAATCAGGCTCTAAGCCAGAAATTGCCGTCAAAGTCCAGCGCCTCCCGTAACTTTCCCTCAATTTTTTCCCGTCTAGAATCTTGAATAAGACAGTTTTGCGATATCGCATGAAAAGTAAACAAAATCAACAAGATACGCTTGTTGAAGGCCAGCACCATTCCTTAGTCCCAAGGCGGGAAATCGACGCCCGCGAATGGTGGCTCTGGATCCTGGCTGTTGTTGTCACTTTAGTCCTGTTGTTGGGCATTGTTGCCCTGACCATTCCTGGCCTAAACCTGGGTGCGTCTACCGATTGGTTTGACCTCAAACAGGCAGTTCGCGGCTTAGCTGCCTTGGTCCTTATTTTTGATATTTACACCCTCTATCAGCATTTCCAATTGCAACGCATCCGTCGCGCCCTAGCCGAACGTGATCAACTCTTCCAGTTAATCACTGAAAACGCGGCAGACATGATCGGTGTGGTTGATACTGAAGGCCGCCGTGTCTACAACAGCCCGGCCTATCAAAAAGTTTTGGGCTATACCGCGGAAGAACTCAATACCTCCTCGCTGGACCAAATCCATCCTGATGACCAGCAGCGGGTCCTGGAAGCCGGGCAAAAAGCACGCAGCACGGGACGCGGTGAGCGCCTCGAATATCGCATCCGCCACAAAGACGGATCATGGCGCGTATTGGAATCCACCGCCAGCGCGGTCCAGAACGCCAAAGGCAAAATCACAAAATTAGTGATCGTCAACCGCGACATCACCCAGCGCAAGCGCGCCGAAGAACTACTGGCCCACAACGCATTTCACGACACGCTGACTACTCTGCCGAACCGCGCGCTGTTTGTGGATCGTTTAGATCACGCGTTGACGCTGGCCAAACGTCACTCCGATTACAAATTCGCCGTCTTTATTATTGACGTAGACGAATTCAAGGTTTTCAACGACAGTCTCGGACACGCCAAAGGCGATCAGCTATTAATTGAAATCAGCAAAAGACTGACGACGTCTTTACGTGGCATAGACACGATTTCGCGCTCAAATCTAACCAAACGTTTCGACGCCCCCAAGCCCGATGACACGCTGGCTAGATTAGGCGGCGATGAATTCACCGTCCTGCTCGACGACATCCGCAATCCTTCCGATGCCATTCGCGTGGCCCAACGCATCCAGGAAAAATGGGACGCGCCCTTCGTTATTAACGGAGAAGAAGTCGTAGTTACCATCAGCATCGGAATTGCTCTGAGCGATGTGGCATATTCCTCCGCCGATGACCTGCTACGCGATGCTGAAATCGCGATGTACCGGGCCAAGCAAAGCGGCAAAGGCAGCTTCGAAATTTTCGACCCTAACAAACACGCCTCGGCATTTCAGCGCCTGCAACTGGAAACTGACATTCGCAAAGGTTTAGAGCTGGGAGAATTCAAGGTTTTCTACCAGCCCATTGTTTCTTTGCAAAACGGACGCATCGTAGGCTTCGAAGCTCTAAGCCGCTGGCAGCGTGATTCAAAAATTATTCCGCCGAATGACTTCATCACGGTAGCCGACGAAAGCGGACTGATCCTGCCCATGAACCGTCAGCTCATGCAGGACGCGGCCCGCCAGCTAAAAACCTGGCATGAACAATTTCCATCCGACCCGCCTTTGTACATGTCCGTGAACATCACCTCCAAGCAATTCGCGCAATCGAGCCTTGGTCCGGAGATCGCACAAATATTGGAGAAGGCTGGCTTGGAACCCGAACATTTTCAACTCGAGATCACGGAAACAATCACCATGAATGATCCGATTCACGCCTTAACTCTCCTGACTCAACTTCGAGAGCTGGGCTTCCGGATCGGTATAGACGACTTCGGTACCGGATACTCATCTCTGGGCCGTCTAAAAGGTTTTCCGGCGGACTCTCTGAAAATAGATCGCAGTTTCGTCTCCAAAATGGGCGCAGATGCGGAGAGTGAAGAAATCGTTAAGCTGATTGTCACTCTTGGCCATACGCTGGGTATGAAAGTTGTCGGAGAAGGCACGGAAACCGAAGACGACGTAAACCGTCTGAAAGCCATGGGATGTGAAATGGCGCAAGGCTATTTCTTCTCGAAACCAGTAGACGACCAAGCCATCAACCAATTGCTATCGAAATTCACCTGGGCCAGAAAAACCCAAGCAGCCACAATCTAGGTCATGTGGACACAGGCGCCGCGCCTGTGTCAGCGATGCGAAGCGAGCGGGCTTCTTCCCCGATCTTCGTTATAATGACGCTTCACCCAAAGAGGAACTCTTGCCCTACACTGACCTCCGAGACTGGATCTCCGCCCTGGACCGCGCTGGCGAACTGAAAAAAATCAAAACCGAAGTAGATCCTATCTTAGAAATCGCCGAGATCACTGACCGAGTCTCCAAGTCCAAAAACTGTCCGGCTCTGTTATTCCAAAACGTTAAAGGCCACCCAGGCTCGCAGGTCTTAATTAATCAATTCGGATCCCCGCGCCGCATGAACATGGCGCTGGAAGTAAATTCGCTCGATGAGGTCGCGGGACGCATCCGCGCCTTCATGGACATAAAATCTCCGCAAGGTTTCCTGGACAAAGTAAAAATGCTTCCACAATTGGCCGAAATGGGGAAGTTTTTTCCCAAAGAAGTTTCCACGGGCCCTTGCAAAGAAGTGATCCGCAAAGATAATTTGTCCTTAAATCAATTTCCGATCCTGCAATGCTGGCCCAAAGACGCCGGACGCTTCATCACCCTGCCATGCGTAATCACGCGCGACCCCAAAACCGGTAAGCGCAATGTAGGGATGTATAGATTACAAGTGCATGATGACAAGACGCTTGGGGCGCATTGGCAGCGGCAAAAAGTTGCGGCGGAACATTATCGTGAAATGTTGCGCCGTGGTGCGGGGAAGGGCGCTGCGGTTGACATCATGGCCCGCTCTTCTGGTGGTTCAGTGTTGGCCGAAAATCTTCCATCGGGAAAGATGGAAGTTGCAGTTGCGATTGGCACTGATCCTGCATTGACATTTGCATCCATCGTTCCTGCTCCACCGGATGTCGAGGAATACCTCATCGCAGGTTTCCTGCGGCAGAAGCCGGTTGAGTTGGTGAAGTGTGAAACGGTTGATCTTGAAGTCCCGGCGAATGCGGAAATTGTTCTTGAGGGCTACGTCAACTTAGACGAACTTCGTACTGAAGGGCCTTTTGGCGATCACACTGGCTTTTATTCGCTGGAAGATCTGTATCCTGTCTTGCATTTGACCTGTATTACGCATCGCAAGGACCCGATTTATTCCACCACGATTGTCGGCAAACCTCCCATGGAAGACGCCTACATGGGAAAGGCTGTCGAGCGGATTTTTCTTCCGCTGATGAAATTGACCATCCCTGAGTTAGTGGACGTCAACCTTCCGATTGAAGGCGTGTTTCATAATTTAATGCTGGTTTCGATCAAAAAATCCTATCCCGGCCAGGCACGCAAAGTCATGAGCGCGATCTGGGGACTGGGTCAGGCGATGTTTACGAAATGCATCATTGTGGTGGATGAAGATGTAAATGTTCAAGACCTCGGCGAAGTTACGCTCAAAGTCCTCAACCACATTGATCCTGAGCGCGACATCCAGTTCACCATGGGCCCGGTAGATTCGCTCGACCACGCCTCACGTCTGCCCAACTACGGCTCCAAGATGGGCATCGATGCTACCCGCAAGTGGCCCAGTGAAGGCTTCAACCGTCCCTGGCCCGATGAAATTCTCATGGATGAGAAGACCAAGGCCTTGGTGGACAAGAAGTGGAAAGAATTAGGGCTCGAGTAAATTTTTAGCCACGGATTCGCACGGATTTTTACGAATTTCTTGTCAGCGCCCAAAACCGAAACCGGCCGCTTTATAGCCAATTGCAAAATAGAAAAGGCGCAGACCCGAGATGCGGGCTGCGCCTTCAATCTACGTACTTATTATAACAAATTGGATAGGGAAAATGGGACATGATGGCCAACTTTATATCTGGAAGGGAATTAGTGAGTTAGAGAAAATCGGATGATTTTGGGGGCTTGACAAGATTTGTTGCAAATTGAGAAAGGGCAAGTTTTAAGACTTTAATAATTCGGGAACATACGGGACGTTTCCTTAAACTGGGGAACGTTCCGTCTGTCCCCATATTTTGTCCCCATATTTTCCATATTTTCCCCATATTTTCAACATTCGAAAAAAAGCGGGAGGGTAATGTGCTGAAAAAATTCAGAGCTATTTTGCTCGAGCACTACATTGGAGCGATAGCGATAGGATACTTGATTGGCCGTGGCTTTGAAGCATTCTTTGCTTCGTTCATGCCCATCCTCAATATTAAGCTAACGGAGGTTGTGGGAGGTCGGCGGTTGATAGACGAAGCTTTGACAAATGCCCGGATTTCTCTCATATCAAATCTAATATTAACTGCCTTTTACTTTTTTGCTGCCTTTCTCCTCGCCGTTTGGTTAGACGAAAAGTAGCGGTACTGGCATTTGTGATGCCGATATCGCAAGTAACACTCGAACTAATTCAAGAAAATCCGGGGACAGACGGAACGTTCCCCGATTTCGCCACTAAGCCGTAACTCCCAACGCATCTTGCCGTGGAACGAGCGCACGCTTTTTCGGTGGGGCTACGGACGGGTGGCTCACATCTCGCGTGTCAACAAAAGCCAATCCCTTGGGGTGGCCTGCATCTCGCGGTTTTCGAGATGCGGGGCCCACCACGATCACCGCTCCCGAAACAGATAGAGATTGTTCGTTGGGCGAGGTCCCACGTTTGCCAAAATCGGGCAAACATGCGCCACCCCAAGATGGAAGGCAAGTTCTCCTTTTCAGATTTAGAATCCCACACGAGAGGTGGGCCACCCGCCAATGGAGTCGGCTGGTATCAAGAAGGTTACGCTGGGCCAAATGGCGAAGGCCCTCACGTTCATGTTGACTTAAGACTGCATCCAGCGCAATGGGGACATCCAGCACATGGTCCAACTATTCACGGCCACTTTCCACTTTATCCAGTAAATCTAAATCCATTGAATACAACATGCAAATGCAAATAGGAGGAGAAGTGAAATTAAGTTTTAAGATGCTCATAGCTGTCATTTTATTAGTGGCAATGGGAATTTTGGCGTTGGGGACGCGCAGCACAACGTGCCATCTTGGCCGTCACCTTGAGAGGCAGGCGCGATCCCGCTTTCCGGTACTAAGTGTCAGAGGTCCTGGCCAGAACTTCCGCGCGAGCGCATAGAATTAGTAGGGCAACGGCTTGGCCAATTCCTCAGCTTGATCCACGCTCTCAATGAGCAGGGACAGGGGCTTATGGCGCGATCTCGTCTTAATGTCATAAACCCTGTCGACCGCCCGGAGATTAAAGGGATCAGCGGCCAGTTCCGTAGAATGTATCGGTCGGCATTCCCAGCACTTCCCCGGAACGAATTTGATCGGCGGCGTACTTGACCAGGGAGGTCTCAGGAGTATCGTGATTGATTTTTACAATCTCGGCGCGCACGGCGCTCCCTCTTACATCTGCAGGTTCGGATGAGTTTGAATGGCGAAACTTCTCGTATGAGTGGAAAACGCCGCAAGGCGAGGCAGAGTATCATGCGGTCGATGCGAGCACGCCTAACCCCATGAGGCAGAGATCCGAGGTTTCCCCTAAGCAGCATCAACGGCTTCGGCGGGTCGAAGGACGTCATAATTCCGCGGTGAAGGAGTTGCGGCAGGCGTTTACAGGCAGAACTGACGGACCAGGGATTCTGCGCAATCGAAGGCATTCGGATCGTTGAAGAAGCGATTCGGAGCGGGTTGCGGTTTCAAGCGGTGTTCTTTCGGGAATCTGCACAGAATCTGGCCGAACGCCTGCTGCCGCAGATTGGTGCGCATGTGGAAACCTTGCTGCTCCCAGACAGCCTGTTCAACGCCAGCGTGTCCAGCGATGCGCCTCGGGGGTTGCAGCACTAGTATTGGTGAAGGAAATTTCCGTGCAAGACGTTCTCGAACGCTTGCAGGTCGGGCCGTTGATGGTGGTGATCGGATTACAGGATCCGGGGAATCTGGGAGACCATCCTGCGTTCGTCGGAAGCCCTGGGCAGCGCCGGCGTGGTGCTGGCCCAAGGCACGGTAAGCCCGTTCAACTCAAAGGTTGTTCGCGCGTCGGCAGGGTGGGCTTTGCGACTGCCGATTGTGATTGCGAAGGCTACAGCGAACGGATAAGATTTTTAAGACCATGCGAGCGGAAGGGATTCGCTTGATCGCGACGTCTTCGCACAAGGGAACACCCATCGATCAGACGAACCTTACAGGACCTGCAGCGATCCTTTTCGGGAGTGAAGGCGCAGGGCTGCCACGAGATCTATTGGCGCAAGTCGATGAGCTGGTCAAGATTCCGCATGCGGCCCAGGTGGAATCCTTGAATGCGGGTGTAGCTGCCAGCATTGTGCTTTACGAGGCGGCTCGGCAACGGGGAGAGCAGTGACGCAGCATGAAAACCACTCGGTTCATCACACTGCTCCGAATTGGCCTAGAGAGTTCTCTGACCAGGTGAATATTACGTAATGCACGTCGTTCAGATTTATTGTCGCTGGATTCGTCCACATTGAACTGGTCGCCCAGGTTTTTTGCCAAGGCATTCAATCCGGCTGCCAGTTTCAGCCGCCAGCGTTCCACTGAGAGCTTGGCCGTGGTATCATCTGTATAGAGTGCTCAAATGCCTGTAGTGCGTTCCCAGCCTCGGCCTTCAGCGACTCGAAGGTCGAGGGCGGGATTTCCGTTCTGAGCAATCTTCATGTTTCCGGTCGCCTCGTCCAACTGCTTTCCGAGTACGGAGACGCCACGCGCCGTCATTTGGTCTGGAAGCTTCATTCGCCTCAGCTTCGAGTTGTTTGCGCGTATCCCTCACGATGTTGCTGGACATCTGGCTCAAGCGTTGGTCAAGGCCTGACTCCAGCAATTCCGCAGAGGCGTTCAGTTTCGTGAGGCGGGTCTCCAGCGATTCAAACTGTTCCTGCAGGCGCGTCAGATCCGATTGCATAAACGCTCGAAGCTGTTGCAGGTCGGCACGGTGAGAATTGTGCTCATCACTCAAAGTTTGCCGGAGAAATTCCAGAAGCTCTTCGCTGAGGCGCTTGAGGGAATTCCCTCCTTCCAGCAATTTCTGCTGAAATTCGTTCAAACTGCGACCGATGTGTTCGCGAGCATCACCGGAAATGTGCGAAAAGCTCCTGGGTTGACCCTTAACCTGTTTCTCAGTTCACCTGCGACCCGCTGCATGAACTCTTCGTACCCTTAGTAAACCTGGTCGATGGCCGCCTTGGCTCCTGCCAGCACTTGCGCAGCCTGCTGCCGCGCCTCTTCTGTGATTTTCGGGCCGAAGTCGTTGCGCAGACGCAATTCCAGCTGTTGCTCGAGTTCGGGAGGAATGCTGGATAGCGACACCTCAAAGCGGCTGGGATTCGATTCTTTACGTGCGAGCTTTTCCTTGATCGCCGAGAGCTCAGCCTGGACCGGGCGAACGGCTTGGCAATGTTTTCGCTGTTCGGTTTCTAACTGCCGCGCGAGACGGTCGAGCGCGGCTGCTGACGGCTGGCCGTCCTGAACAAGTACGTGTAGAGGACAGCGGTGTCGTCGCTGGAACAGTCGGAGACAGCCGCGGTTGCACGAGCACGGAGGGCAGTGACCAATCCTTTGGGCAATCCGCTAGGCCCCAGAAATTTTGCGGGCGGTCGAGCTCGCGCCAGCCTCCAACTCTGTTTTGCGGTGTCGATCGGTTGGCAAGAGACTACATGAGCCGTGGCTTCGCGGCCTTCCTTGCTGTGAAGGTGCAACGGAACGCCAGCGTCCAGCTTCACGCGGGTAGTATGGAACAGCCATGTGCATTGACGACCAGGGTTTCACACACCTCGAAAACTGCGTTCCTTCCAAACTGGTGACCAGGACTGGCAGTGCGGCTGGTACTCTCGAACTGCGCCTGAGTGTCGTGGGGCTATTTGCGTTTTGCATGTAAGCCTGCCTTGTGCTGCGAGAATAGGTGCCGATCAGCCTGGCGCGGGCCGACGGCCAATGTACGTCCTACCTTAACCCCGCAACGGCATTTGGTGGATCAATCGTAGTGTTGGGTAGAATAGTCCGAGTGACGGCATGGCCAGCACCCTTGGTAACTGGCGCGAAAGGACGAGAAACACACCGCAATTCTCAGGATTCGAAGCGATCAAAACTCAGGCTAGCCCGCCGCCATCCACGAGGAGGGCTGCGCCGGTGATCCAGTTTGACATGGGACTGGCTAGAAACGACTGCGTTGGCGACATCCTCCGGCGTGCCGACACGGGCGAGCGGTGGATTGGCAGCCTCTTTCATGAAGATCTGCGCACCGCGAGCTGGGCGCATTCGCTACGGAGCAGGGGGGTGTCGACATCGCCGGGACAGACACAGTTCACCTGGATGTTGTGCTTGCCGTGATGGATAGCCATGGCTCGCGTGAGATTTACCACGCCTCCCTTGGCAGCGCAGTAAGAGACCGCTTTGGGGCCGCCTTTGAGCGACCATCCAGAACCGATGTTGATAATGCGGCCTCCGCCACTGCGAATCATGTGGGGAACAACTTCTCGGAGAGCAGGAAAATTCCCTTCAGGGTCACATCGAGCGCCCGATCCCATTCTTCTTCGCTGAGGTCGATGATGGCTTTTCGGATGGCGATGCCGGCGCAGTTACAGAGAATGTCAACCTTGCCCCATTTTTGAATGATTGATTCGACTGCGCGGCTGCAATCCGATGCGCTGCTCACATCGCATTTCGAGGACAAACCGGTGCCATTCTGATTGCGGATCAGAGCAGCATCTCGCCGGCCTTTCCCTCATCCACGTCCAGCACGGCGGTCAAAGCTCCCATTTCCGCCAGCAGACGGGCGATACCACGCCCGATCCCGGAGCCGGCGCCCGTCACTATCGGAATTCTATCTTTTACGGACAGAAGTTGAACTGCGCGCGCAGCAATGTTTGTGGGTGCTTGCGTCATTCAGATTCAGGATGCCGCATCGAGCGCCTTGCTCGCCGCTTTAATGTAAGTTTTACGTCTTCGTCGCTATGCGCTAACGTGACGATAGAATGCAGCGCTGCTGACGGAGAGGCATAGATACCAAACGGAAACAGGGACAAGATGAATTTCTGGAAAGCGGCTCGGTCCACATGTTGGCAGAAATCGCGGTAGTCTCGGATCGCAGGCTGATCAGTAAACATGAGCTGCAGCATGGGGCCGACGTTCTGCACGATCGCGGCGCCCCCTTTTTTCGCAACAGGTCGCGAAATCCAGTGCATAGTTTTTCCGCGATTCTCCAGGTGTGGCGGAACGAAGCATTATTGTCGCGGGTAAGCACGCGAAGATTGGCGCGGGCGGCAAACATACCGATGCGCGAGCCGTTATGCGTGCCGTAGTGCAGAACACCTCCCCATTGCGCGCATCCATGATGTCGGCGCGGCCGACCAGCGCCGCAACCGGCAGCCCTGATCCGAGTGCCTTGCCGAATGTCACCACGTCCGGGAGAGTTTGTAGATTCCTGACATCCGCCCGGCGCAATACGAAAGCCGGTAACGGTTTCATCAAGAATGAACACGATTCCACGCGATTGAGCGAGTTTCTGAGGGCCTGCAAGATATCCATCGGCGGGAGGGATCACGCCCATGTTGGCCATAACACCTTCGGTGATGATGCGGCGACCTGGCCGCGATGATTTTCGAGCGAGCTCTCAAGCGCGGAAAGATGATTCCATGGCACGACAATCGTGTCGTCAAGAGCAGTTCTGTTCAGTCCCGAACTGTCGGGAATTTTTACGGGATCGCTTCGGAGACCGAGAGCGGTGGGTGGCAGCACGTTTGAACTGATGAGCAAATCATCGTGCCATCCGTGGTAATGTCCTTCAAACTTCAAAATCTTGGGGCGCCCAGTTACGCCGCGTGCAAGGCGGATGGCGGCCATTACCGCCTCCGTGCCGGTGTTGGCGAATCGCACCCTTTCCGCATTGGGCACGATCTTCTGGATCATGGTTGCGACTTCCAGTTCGACGGGTGTGGCTGTGGCGAAATGCGCTCCGCTGCTCGCCGCTTCTACGATCGCCTCCACGACTTCGGGATGCGCATGTCCCAGGGGAAGCGCACCGAAAGCCATCATCCAGTCGATGTATTCGTTGCCATCGACGTCATAAATCCGCGAACCGCTCGCCCGTTCCATGAAGATGGGATATTTGCCGAAGTTGACCGGTCCGCGCGACGAGGAACTGCTGGCTTCGATCAGGACTCCGACAGTGCGTTGGTAAAGCTCGCGTGATTTTTCAGTGAGGAAGGGCAATTGATTCTCCGACACAGACTTGTGACCTGCCATGGTACAGCAGTGCGATAAAGCACACCGTCAGCCGGAATGCTTTCTCGCTAGTGGGTGCACAGAGCTCGGCAGAAGAATCCGTAAGGGCCCCGTGTCCTCTGTGGTTTAGCACTTTTCGGCTCGCAGGAGTTCCCGAAGTAACCAGGTCCCAGCACTTCAAATCTCTCGCAATATTCCCGCGGCTACGCATTCTAAATAGGACACACGATGCCATTCACACATCCTGTTAAGCAACAGACGCATCCCCGAGTAGTTGAAGTGAGGATTGAACTATGAATATGACGGTTCTCGCACCCACTTTCGCCCTCAGGCGCAAGTCCCTGAGACAGTTCCTTCCCTTTTTCCTCGCTGCAGCGTGCCTTGCAGGATGCGCTGCATTCGCGCAAGAAAAGACCGCTTCACCTACGCATGTCGGCGGCGGGTCGTCATTCCCGTCAACGAATATCGCGTGCTAAGGGCGAAAGCATATCCCGTCGAGCCGACGCCCGAACCACCCCCGCTGGATGCCACCCTTACGCGAGTGGACGCGAATTGCACGTCCTCGGCGATCTGGCGACGGGCACGGCTCATTTCACCGTGGATGTATTGAAAGATGGTTGGGTGCGCGTTCCAGTTCCCACCAGGGTTGTTAGTGCGCGAGGCAGAACTGGAGGGCAAACCGCTTTCCCTCGTCCCCAGTGATAAAGGGAAAGCCGGTACGCATCTATGCGCGCTGTTATCACATGCCGGACGCTGGACGGTAACGCTCTCCGTGGATGTGCCAGTTAGATCTTCTGCCGGCGACGAGACTCTTGCCCTTCCTTCCACAGATTCAGGGACCACACGAGCCGCAGTGCAACTTGCCCGGCAAGGCATCGATCTCCGAGTCGGCGGCGGGTTGTTGTCGGAGAAGTCCGAAAACTCCACCGAGACTAAGTGGCTGGCCTACGGTCGGGGAAACGAGCCCCTGACTTTCACTTGGCGGAAGAAAACTGAAGATCACCATGTCGAACTGCCGCTGCGACTGCGGGGATCGCTGACACAGCTGACCAGCCTGGGAGAAGACTTCGACGGGAATCTCCGCTGAAGTAGCGCTGAAGATGGCAATTGGTCTAGAGTTTGCTTGTGTGGCCTCGTTCGTACGTATTGCTCTTGCCGCGCATGGTCGGGATGAGCGAGTTCGAGGTCCTCGAGCGACTCGCTGCGACTGCGGGGAGCGCCCCCGGCATGCAGGAACTCGCCGGCGCCTCCATCTCAGCCAGAGCGCGCTCTCGCGCACGGTCGGGCGGCTGGAGAAGGACGGCCTGGTCGGGCGCACGATGTGCCCGGAGGACCGGCGCGGGATCGCCGTCTGTCTGACGGCGAGGGGCCGCGAGCGCTACGAGGCGGCGCGTCCGACGCACCGCCGAGTGCTCGCGGAGCACCTCGCCTAATTAAGGGTCGTGGACCAGAGCGCGAGCTGCAGCGCGGGAGCGAGCCGGTGCTGGGTCGCGTCCTTGATGTCGTCCTCGGTCAGGCGGGGACGACGATCACGCGGTGCGAAGCCGCGTCGAGCGTGAACCCACGGCCGGCCATCGCACACGCGACCTGCCACGCATCGCGGCCGGTGTCGCGCAGGTCGATGGCTAGGCGGACACTGTCGCTGTCACTTTGACTTCAGGACCGAGCACGCGGACACCGTCGAGCTCGGCGATGCGGTCACGGGCCACGGTGGCGGCGGCGGAGACACGTTCGAGATTGGCCACCGCGCGGCAAAGTCCCGCGTGATGCCGGGGGCCTCGGAGGGCGGGAAGAGAAGGGAGGGGGGGCGGATAGGGAACCCTCCCGGATCGTCAGCACGCAAACCATGAGCGACGGGGGTGAACTCTTCCCTCACCCGGTGTGAAGGACCTCATCCCCTGGGGTGAGGAACGCGCCGGAGCCATAAACTTGCGAGGCCTGACCTCCTGCGTCCCTCCACGTGCTCGAACTGCGGCCGCTCGCTGCCCTCCGATGGCGGTCCGTGTCCCGCATGCACGATCGCCTCGCCGGAGGCGGCCGCGCCGCCGGCCGCGGCGCCCGGGATGGTCGCCGGGCGCTACCTGCTGCAGCGCCAGCTCGGCCGCGGCGCGACCAAGGACGTCTGGCTCGCGCACGACCTCACGCTCGACCGCGGCGTCGCGCTCGCGCGGGTCAGCGGGCCGGGGCGCGTGGGAGCGGCTGCGCCGTGAGGCGCGGCTGACCGCCCGGCTCGGCGGCCACCGCCACATCGTCACCGTCCACGACGTCTTCGACGACGACGGCACGCCGTGCCTGGTCGCCCGCTACATGACCGGCGGCTCGCTGACCGACCGGCTCGATCGCGCGCCCGCCGGGCGGCTGGAGCCGCAGGAGGTGATCGCCGCCGGGGCGCGAGATCGCCGACGCGCTCGCCCACGCCCACGCCCACGGGGTCGTCCACCGCGACGTCAAGCCCGACAACGTCTGGATCGACGCCGAGGGCGAGGCGGCGCTCGGGGACTTCGGCGTCGCCGTCGCCGAGGGCGAGTCCGCGCCACCCGCCGGCACGCCGCGCTACGCCGCGCCCGAGCAGACGCTCGGCGAGGCCGCGACGCCGCGCTCGGACCTGTTCGCGCTCGGCGTGACGCTGTACGAGCTGCTGTGCGGCTGCGCGCCGTTCGACGCCAAGGACATCTTCCGCATGCGCCGGCCGGCGCCGCCGTCGAGCCGCGTGACCGGCGTCCCGGAGGCGCTGGACCGCGCTGATCCTCGAGCTGGTCGCGCCCGACCCGGCAGACCGGCCCGGCGGACGCCGCGGGCGTCGCGCGCGCGCTCGCGCGGCTGGTCACGCCGCCCGCGCCGAGGAGCCGTTCGCGCCCGCCGGCGCTCGTCGGCCGCGGCCCGGAGCTCGAGCGGCTGCGCAAGGCGCTCGACGCAGGCCTGGAGCGGGCGACGGCGCGCACGGTGGTCGTGGCGGGCGAGCCGGGGATCGGCAAGACGACGCTGCTCGACGCGCTGGCGAACGAGGCCGGCCGTCGCGGCGGCGTCGCGGTCTGGGGCCGCGGCGAGCCCGAGGGCCGCGCCCTACGGCGTCTGGCGGCCGGTCGTGCGCGCCTGACCGCGGCTCGTGGCGGGCGACGCGGACCCGGTGCTCGGGCCGCTGCTCGGCGACGGCGGGAGCCGGCGGCGAGGAGCAGCGGCTGCGGCTCTACGACGCCGTCGCCGACCTGCTCGCCGCCGCCGCGGCCGACAGCCCGCTGCTCGTCGTGCTCGACGATCTGCACTGGGCCGACGCGTCCTCGCTGCGGCTGCTCGCGCACGTCGCCGCGCGCCGAGCCGGCCGCGCGGGTGCTGCTGGCCGGCTCCTACACCGAGGGCGAGCTCGCCGACGCTTCGGCGCTCCGAGGTGCTGCGACGAGATCGAGGGCGATCCGCGCGTCGAGCGGATGCGAGCTCGCCGGCCTCGCGCGCGGAGGCGGTGCGCGCGCTGCTGCCCGCCGAGGTCGGCGGTGCCGGAGCCGACCGCGCGCCGTCCACCGCGCACGCGCGGCAACCCGTTCTACGTCGCCGAGCTGGTGCGGCTGATGGCGGCCGAGGGCCGGCTCGGAACGGACACCGGGACGCTCGTGCCCGCGCGCGTGCGCGACGTCGTGCGCCGGCGCGTCGAGCGGCTCGGCCCGGAGGTCGTGCGCGCGTGCTCGAGGTCGGCGCCGTCGCCGGGCGGCTTCACGATCGCCGACCTCGTGCGCGCGGCGGGCGTGTCGCGCGCCGCGGTCGCGGCGGCGCGTCGATCGCGGGACGGCGGCCGGGCTGGTCACCGCCGGCCAGCCAGCGCCGGGCATTTCGACTTCGCCCACGGGATCGTCCGCGACGCCGTGCGCGACGCGCTGCCCGAGCAGCGGCGCGGCGCGCTGCACGAGGCCGTCGCCGCGGCGCTGACCGTGCGCCGCGACGCCGGCGCCGACGTCGCCGCGGCCCAGATCGCCCACCACGCGCTCGCCGCCGCGCGCGCCGGCGCCGACCCGCAGCCCGCCTGGGAGGCGGCGCTGGAGGCGGCGCGCGAGGCGGAGGCCGCGCTCGGCCACGCCGAGGCCGCGGCGCACTACGCGGAGGCGCTCGAGGCGCTCGCGCTCGGCGCCGAGGCGCCCGCCGCGCGAGCGCCGCGCGACGCTGCTCGCGCTCGCCGAGGCGACGTTCGCCGCGGGCGACATCGAGGACGCGCGCCGGCGCTACTCGCAGGCCGCGGCGCGCCGCCCGCCGCGACGGCGACGCGGAGGCGCTCGCCCACGCCGCCCTCGGCTTCTCGCAGGTGCAGCCCTACGGCGCTGGTCGACCAGCGAGAGCGTCACGCTGCTCAGCCAGGCGCTCGAGCGGCTGCCGGCGGACGACGGCGCCGCTGCGCGCCCGCGTCACCGGTCTGCTCGCGCGTCCTCGAGCCCGAACAGGAGCGGCGCGAGGCGCTGATCGACGAGCGCGCTCGCGATGGCCCGCCGGCTGCGGCGACGAGGCGACGCTCGCGTGGCTGCTATCCGTCGGCGGTGATGGTCAACTGGCGGCCGGAGCGCGCCGAGGAGCGCGCGCGCGCCGCCGGAGGAGGTCGTCCGTGCCGCGGTCGCACCACGCCGATCACGGCGCGCTCGCTGTGGGCCTACCTGCACCGGATCCGCGACGCGCTGCAGGCGGGCGACATCGCCCGCGCCGACGCCGATCTCGACCGCGCGCGGCCGGTCGCCCACGCGACGCGCCGCAGCCTACTACCGCTGGTACATGATGGTCGCCGAGGCGGGCCGGGCCGCGTTCGCCGGGCGCCTGGACGAGGCGGAGCGCGCTGAACGAGGAGGCGCTGAACCTCAACCGCCAGCACGGCGACGACTGCTACCAGGAGCACACCGTCCAGCGGCTCGTGCTCGCCCGGCTGCGCTGGCGCCCGCACGACGCCGACGCCGCGCCGCTGCGCGGCTTCGCGGCCCGCTACCCGCACCTGCCGGTATGGGAGGCGATGCTCGCTCGCTGGAGTGGGACCTGGGGACGTCGAGGCCGCGCGCCGCGAGCGTCGCGCTCTGCGCGCGCGACGGCTTCGCCGCCGTCGTGCGGCTCGCCCGACTTCCTGCCCGCCGCGCTGTGCCTCGCCGACGCGGTCGCCGGCGCGGGCGAGCCGCGCGCAGGTCGAGCAGCTCTACGCGCTGCTCGCGCCGCACGCCGCGTCGAACCCGGTGCTCGAGCAGCTGTGGGCGATCTGGGGTCCGGTGGCGCGCGGGCTCGGCGCTGCTCGCCGCCGCCGACGACCGGCCGCAGCGACGCGGCCGCGCACTTCGCCGACGCGCTGCGGCTGGCGCGGCGAGTGGGGCGCGCCGGGCTGGGCGCTGCGCACGATCGGCGACTGGCTGGCGACCGGCGTCCCCGTGCCGGACCGCGCGCGCGCTCGTCAACCGCGGGCTGCTGCTGGCGCGTGAGCTCGGGCTGCCGGGCGTCGCGGCGCGGATCGCCGACGACGGCGTCCAGACCATCACGCCGTAGCTCTCGATCACGGCCTGCGCCGTGTACTCGAGGCTCATGCGCGCGTAGCCGCCGCTCGCCCCAGTCGGTGCCCCAGCTGGAGCGCAGCAGGAAGTGGTCGGGGCCGTAGCCGACAGCGCGGCGGCGTGGCTGCCGTGCACCGCGTCGCGCGTCGAAACGTCGTGAGCTCGCCCCTGGGTCTCGAGCAAGTGCCGTCCTGCTCACCAGCACGAGGACCGGGCCGTTCTCGTGCAGCCAGCTGCGCCACTCGGGGAAGCGGGAGGTGCGGTCGGCCACGCTGTCGTCGCCGAGGTTGAAGTAGGCCATGATCCGGCGCCGCCGCGCCGACTTGTTGAACACCTCGTGGCGGGACGGTCGCGAGGCCGGCGCTCCAGGGCAGCTCGACTTGAGCGCGACGCCGAAC
>CAWBXL010000053.1:0-9258 GCA_963792305.1 uncultured Acidobacteriaceae bacterium
TCCTGCTGGAGGGCGAACCCGCAACCAACAGAGGCCGTCAACGATTATTTCCACTCTGGGTTGGCTGACTCCGAAGCGGCGCCAGCAGGCAGTGGCCTCATTCATCCTGCAAACCTTGTCGGCGAGCAGTCAGCACCGCACGATCCTGATGGGCTACATAGGTTTTGGGCTGGCTATTCTGTTTAGCGGACTTTTGGGCCTGCGGGCGTGGTGCAACCCGGCAGATTGATCGCGGCCAGTTTTATTTATGCGCATGTAGTTGTTTTTATTTTTCTGCTGGTCGGATTCCGTCACCTGTTCTCGATTCCAACCGAAGTGCGCGCTAACTGGATATTCCGAATTACTGAGCAAGAGGACGAAGAGAATGGCTAGGGGCCGTAGATCGGTTTGTCCTGCTGATTGGTGGAGGTGGATTATTGCTGGTCCCGCTACCATTGGAATTCAAACTGCTTGGCTGGCGGGGGATAAGTGAAGTTATTTTGCTCGGAGCATTTGGATTGCTCTGCTTCGAACGGGTTTTTTATGGCTGGGAAAAGCTCCCTTTTACCTGTTCACACCTGCCGGGAAAATTTCCCATGTGGATCAGAGCATTGCGACTGTTTGCGCTTTTCGCATTTCTGGCCCCGTTAAATGCGCTTCTGCTATCGTGCTTATATGACTGGGCATTATTTCTCTTTGTCTTAACTATCTTACTCGTGAGCTGGGTAATGCTTCACTCTAACCGCATGCGTGCCCGCGATGAGGTGCGGTTGAAATACGAGGAACTGCCTGATCCGGCAATACTCAGTTTGAGCCTCTTAAAATAAAACTTACACTTCTTTCGACTAGTTGTTTGTAGGCAAAACTCCCCAGCGATAATTCCCTGTAAATTGTGCAAGCCTTTTTGGCAGTAGAATGTCCCGACCGTTAAAACATTCAGATGCCGGACAAAATACAAATAGACAACTGCCCTGCGGCTTCAGATCAGCGCGGATTACTGAAGAAGCTTGGGCTGCTGGATGCCACTACGATTGTCGCTGGCTCGATGATTGGGTCGGGAATTTTCATTGTATCGGCCGATATCTCACGACAAGTCGGCAACCCTGCATTGTTAATTGTGGTGTGGGTGGCGACCGGGCTGATGACCACGATGGCCGCTCTCTGTTATGGAGAACTCGCCGCTGCTATGCCCAAAGTTGGAGGCGAATATGCCTTTCTGCGCGAATCTTTTGGGCCGATGTGGGGATTTTTGTACGGATGGGCCATGTTGCTGGTGATCCAGACCGCAACCATTTCGGCAGTGGCGATTGCTTTTGCAAACTTTACCGGAGTTTTGTTTCCCTGGTTCTCATCATCGTCGTGGATTCTGCACTTTGGAATTCTCGGTCCGTATAAAGTTTGGTTTGGCACGCTGGGCCCATTCAACGTTGGGTTAAATACGCAGAATCTGTTGGCAATTGTTTCTTTAATCTTTCTTACCTGGATCAATACACGCAGCTTGCGGGCAGGCGCGATCGTACAAAATATTTTCACTCTGGTGAAAATTGCTGCGCTAGGTGGATTGATTTTACTGGGCTTTGAATTTGCTACCCAGGCCGCGAGCATAGTCAACTTCACCGGGTTCTGGCGCAATACTAACTTTTTTGATTTACATGCTTATGGAACTATATGGATACACACTCCTACGTTGATAGGACTGGCGATGGTGGGCGCGCTATTTTCATCCAGCGCATGGCCGGGCGTGACTTTTATCGCAGCTGAAGTGCGCAACCCCAGCCGCAATCTGCCGTTATCTCTGGCCTGCGGTACTGGGCTAGTAATGTCGCTCTATGTGCTGGCAAATTTTGCTTATCTGCATGTGCTGCCATTGACTGGAAATGCGACTGCCGGATCAGTCGTTGAACGCGGTATTCAGTTTGCCTCGCAAGATCGCGTGGGAACAGCCGTGGCTGAAGCAGTGATTGGCCCCAGTGGCGCAGTAATAGTTGCGATCGCAGTAATAGTTTCAACGTTTGGCTGCAACAACGGCCTGATCATGTCGGGTGCGCGTATTTACTACGCCATGGCCGAAGACAAACTTTTCTTTCGCAGGGTCGGAACTGTGAACCGCCACAACGCTCCCTCGGCAGCTCTGTGGATGCAATGCGCCTGGGCTTGCATTTTGTGTTTGTCTGGCACTTATCGTCAGTTGCTCGACTTTGTGGTTTTCAGTGTGGTGTTGTTCTACATTTTGACGATTGCGGGATTGTTCTGGCTGCGCATAAGACGGCCGGAGATGCCGCGTCCCTATAAAGTTTTGGGCTATCCGGTGATGCCTGGAATTTATCTCGCAGTTGCAACTTTTATTGAAGTGCAATTGTTGCGTTACAAGCCGCAATACACTTGGCCGGGGTTGTTGATTGTTTTGTCGGGCATTCCCGTGTATTGGATTTGGAGGCGGCTGTATTCCAAGTCGGTCTTACATAGTGAGCGCGTTGAGCCTGACACCAGCATGGCGTAAAGTTTGGACGACTCGTGCGGCGATTTGTACGGCTCCGGGGGTATCGCCGTGAATGCATAGAGTCTGCGCATTCACTGAGACCTCGGATCGATCCGAGGCAATCACACTTCCCCGTTCCACGATATTCAGCGCTTGTCGCGCAGCTTCTTCATGGTCATGGATCAATGCATCGGAAATTTGCGCGCGCGTAGGGCCCCGTTGGATTCGTAACGGCGGTCCGCGAAAGCTTCAGCTGCGGCAGTGAAACCGGCTGCACGGAAAGCATCCAGCATGGCTGACCCCGCCAATCCGACAAGAACAACTTCCCTGCTCCATCGGGCCACACCTTGAGCAATCGCGGAGGCAAGCTGCGCATTGTGAGCGGCTTGATTGTAGAGTGCCCCGTGTGGCTTGATGTGCGCGATCCGGGCACCGCAACTGGCTGCAATTCCGGCGAGAGTGCGCACCTGTTCGAATATAGAATCAGCAACGGCTTCCATAGGCAAATCCAATTCAAGCCGTCCGAAATTTGCACGATCGGGATAGCCGGGATGCGCCCCAATCGCCACCTTCCAACGAAGCGCCTGTTCGATGGTGTTTTTCATCATGGCTTCATCGCCGGCATGTCCTCCACAGGCTATGTTGACTGAGGTGAGTGACGGCATGAGGGCTTCCTGCGTACCGTCTGCAATCGCTTCTGGAAGCTCGCCCATATCGCAATTTAAATCGATTCTTCTCATTCCTCGATCAACTCCACGGATGTCAATATTTCCTCTTGTTCTTTGAACAGGGTGCGCGCGCTTTCCATGTCAATTTTTTCAAAACGAACTTCATCGCGTGGACGAAGCTGCCCTATGCTCGCCAAGTCGGCGGAAATCACGTTAGCAATTTTGGGATATCCTCCGGTCGTTTGCTGTTCGACGAACAATAAAATGGGCTGGCCCCCATCCGGAATTTGAACTGCACCCAACGATACGCCCTCCGTGATCATCTGCCCTTTCGAATGTGGAGGAATGGCCGCACCTTCGAGTCGCAGTCCCATGCGATTGGAATCTTCAGTCACGCGATACGTATTCGAATAGAACAATTGTTGCGAAGGCCCGGGGAACCAATCACTCTGGGGGCCGAGTGTCACTCGTAAAGTCTTGCGCGGCAACAGGCGTTGTAAAAATTGCGGAGAGATATTTCTCTCCTGAAAAGTTGCGGTCTCCGGTCCGATATGCAGAACGTCTCCCTTCCGCAGCGCTCTGCCCTCCAGGCCGCCGAGGCCGCTCAGAATATGCGTAGACGCGCTGCCCAGGAAAGATTTCACCTCAACTCCACCCTGAACGCACAAATAGCATCGCGCTCCCGTTCGCGTCGGGCCAAGACGAAGGACTTGCCCTGCGCTAATTTTTACTGTCTTCCATGGTGCGACCGCTTGATCATTTAACGTTGCGTTGAAATCGCTACCGGCTAAAGCTATTGTGCCGCCCTCAGGAAATAAAAAGCTTCCGCCGATTAATGTCATCTCCAGGGCAGCCGCGCCATGATTATTGCTGACCAAACTATTTCCCAACCGTAGTGAAATAGGATCAGCCGCCCCGGATGGCGATAATCCTATTGCGCCGAATCCGGGACGTCCCAAATCCTGCACCGTAGTAAAAAGGCCGGGAGACTGAACTTGAATCGTGCTCATGCTTTCTCCAACTCTGTAAATCGTCCCGGAGAAATCGGCACAAAACGCACGCGATCTCCGATGGAGAGCAAGCTTGTGGCATTCTCAGCATGAAACATTGTGGACGGAGTGCGTCCGATCAATCGCCACCCGCCCGGAGTGGCAAAGGGATAGACGCCAGTCTGGTTACCAGCAATACCGACGCTGCCTTGTGGAACGTGGCGACGCGGCGACGACAAACGAGGTATCGCCAGCAGCTTTGGCAATTCACCGAGATACGCAAACCCAGGAACAAATCCAAAAAAATAAACCGTGTATGAAACGGAAACGTGCAATTCGACCGCTTGCGTGGGAGTAATCCCTAGAGTCGTGCACACATCATCCAGGTCCGGGCCGAAGTCTCCACCATAGCAGACAGGAATTTCTATTTGGCGGGACTCGGGCAATAGCTCTTCTTCCAACTGAGCAAGATAGGAACGCAAAATCTCTTCCAATTCATCATGCCGCAACTTCAACATGTCGAAATTAATAAGCACAGAACAATATGCAGGATGAAGGTCGTGGACACCCACGATTGGCTTATGCGCAAGCAACCGTAATAACTTGATCACGCGCTGGTGAGCATCGAAGCTTATCTCTTGCCCCAGGTAGACAAGCAGCGATTGATCGCTCGCGGGCAGAAACCGCACGATGTCATTCGCAGAGTTGGGCATGGTGCGAAATTATAGCCTGCGCTGGGGTATGCAACTGGAAGCCCAGTTTTCCCATGTTCGTTGTAAACTTGTCCCCGCCATGAATGGTATCCAGTCCTTCATAACTCGGTTGGGTATCCGTACTGCCATATACGTATTGGTACCGCTGGCTATTGTGGGGGGCCGAATCGCATGGCGTTTTTTTAAACAGCTTAATAGTGATGATTGGCCGGCCATTCAGGGTAAATGCACCTTTGCTGGTGTGACGCATAAAGAAAACCGCTACGAGCTGAAAATCTTATATTCCTACAAACTCGCCACAGAGAAGTACGCAACTGGAGGAGAGTTTTACAAAGACTTCTTTAAAGAAGAACAAGCTGACCGATGGGCTGAAGCTTTGCGGGAAAGGAGCATTCCGATTCACCACCACCCCAACAAACCGGAGAAATCTATTTTGTGGAATTCAGATTTAGAATTTATCGTGAAATCCTTTAAGTAGCGACGCAGGGCGGGTGCGTCCCGCCCATTTCTATTCTTGTTCCCCGAAAACCTGGGCATAGGTTTTGCCATAGGGATAAAAATTACTCTTCTCTCCGCGCGCCCAGGCTGCCTTCATCTCCGGTGTTTCGATGTCCCAGTCCGGACGGCATTTTTTCAGGACGGCACGCAGGTCGTGCCGGAGCTCTTCATTGGTGGGGCGAGCGAAGAACCAGTAACCACAGTAAATTTTGTAGATGATCAGGCCCGGTTCGAGGACAAAGGTGTACGGGATCATGGGATTGTAATCCGGATCGGTGTACTCGCAGATGTCCAGATCTTTTTGAATTTTGCGTCCGGGATCGGCAAGAAAGGGCCAGTGAGCGCCAACTCCTGTGCGGAAGTGATTTGTGTCGAGAAGATTATCGGTGCTGATGGTCACCAGGCGGCAGTATCCCACTTCAATTTCGCGATACAACTCGTTCAAGTTCTCGGCCTGACGACGGTCTTTGGGACAAAACTGCCCTCGACTCAATACCAGAATCATGGGATCGGGGCCCTGCAACTCCGAAAGCTTGCGGCGTTTTGCCGCGTGGTCCGTCAGTTCATAATCAGGAAATTTTGCGCCGGGTACGATATCAGCTCGCATGCAATCAGTTCCTCCATCCTTTATTTGAAGTATAGCGGGAGAAATGAAAGTGTAATGATTATGTAAGCGATATCTTCAGCACAACCCCGCTCACTTCTTTTTCCTCTAATGTGCGAGGAGGAACTATGCCGACCCGAAAAAAATCAGGTGGACGCAAATACGGAAAAGCAGCCAGCAAGAGCGTAGAGAGTGCTATGCGCAGAAAGAACAGTGGAACACTTCGCTCGGGCAAAGGTGGCAAAGCAGGAAAGGTGAAGAGCCGCAAACAGGCGATTGCTATCGGTCTTTCCGAGGCCCGCAAAAAAGGCGCGAAAGTCCCGCGCAAGAAAGCGGCATAATCTCTATCTTAAATAAATATCCCGCTCTGCAATGAGCGGGTTTTATTTTGTCCTGAAGTTAAGCGACCGTATCGCTGGTATGGAGATGTGGATTTGCCGGCCTTGTGCTCGGCGAACTTGGCACCGTACTTTCTTTCTTATCGCCGCCGGGAAGCAGCGACTTCGCATCTTCGATCAGAGTCAGAATAAGCACGACCCCCGACCCCAGAATCCCAACCATAAAGATTACTTCGAGTATGCGAACAAGCACTGTAACAATGCTATCCATACTTATATTCAACGACTTCCATCGTAAGGAGTGCGTAAGGATGGCATAAAGGTTTCATAAGGATTATTGGCTGGTTGATTCGGCTTGCGAGCAGCGAAAATTGCGATTTTATGAATTAACCAACTGAAAATAAAGACGTTGCATGCCTCCGGCAGGAAGATGACCGTGCGCCTTGAACTCCGGTTACTTGTCCCCGCCCCCATTTCACGGTGCAATGAGCTATTGCGGAGGGCTTTATGAGCCGTCTTTTCGGATTTCTCGGCACGACCATAGTGCTGGCGATTGGCCTGTATATATATTCCGAGCAGGTGAAAAATGTCACCGCAGTTGGTGGAAGTACGACTCCAACCGGGGCTGTCAATATTACCGGTGTGAGAAGTGACCTGATCAGCCTGGCCAACGCGGAGCGCAACTACTATGCATCGCAGGCAAAATACGCATCGCTCGAAGATTTGATTTCTGAAAAGTACGTCACCGTCGAGCGGTCGCGGCCTCCTTATTCTTATGACATTTCGACGACATCCAGTGGATTCCAGGTGACTGCAACTCGAAGCACCCCGGGCTCGCCCGCGAAAATATGGATTGATGAAAGCATGCAGGTGCAATCGGAGACTGATAATCAGCGGCAAACGCCAGCACTAAACTGTTCATCGTAAGTGGCGGTATACGGAAGCCCTGCTTAAAAAGCGGGGCTTCCGTTTTTCATCGGCAGCCGATCTTCCCGCCTAGCCTGTTCGTGGTCAGTCAAATCCAATAAAGTAGTTGCATGAATTCCAAACGTAAGCGGAAAACGTTTCTCCGCAAACATTCCCTAAGCATAGCGGCGCTGGCCGTTGTGATTCTGTGGATCATTCTTTATCGCCACTCCAATCCAAATACCCATATCGGATCATTTTTTGGCAACGCGATCGCAGACTGGACCGGCGTTTTTGTCACCATCGTGATGACCAAATTTCTTTATGAAAAAGGGTCGGCAGAGAGCAAGCAACCGAAGGGCATTCTGCCATCCGCGGTCATGGAATTTCTGCACGAGCATTCGCTCACCATATTTCTTGTGATTACCGGAATCGGCTGGATCGTGGCATTTGCAGCCATGGATCCCCAAAGTAAATGGGGGCAGGTTGTCGGAAATATTGTTTCAGAATGGACACAGATTTTGGGGCTGGTCTTAATGACCAAACGACTGATGGAGGTTGGCTCAAAGGAATGAATACGATACAGACCACAACTTTTCAGGCCTGCCAGTGTTTGTATTAATGAGCACGGAGGCTGGCAATTATGAAAAAGTGGACAATATTAGCGACATTGGGATTGGCAGTGGCGATGATATTCGCCGCGCCTTCGAAGGCAAGTGCTGAAGTTTTTGTGGGAGTGCGCATAGGCCGGGTCGTTCCGCGGCCAGCATACGTTGTGGTCGCTCCGCGCCCGTATTATCCGTACGCATACCGTCCGCGCCCGGTTGTAGTTGCGCCGGCGTACGTCGCGCCAGGTTTCTACTATCGCGGACGCTGGTGCCCAAGACCCTATGCCTATCGCGGATATTATGGCCCGCGTTATTTCCGCCGGTAAGACAAAACGAGTTGATTAGACAAGGCCCTTCGGGAAACTGAGGGGCTTTTGCTTTACCGATTTAAAAAACTCGCCAAACATAATGGGCCAGCACGAGAACAAGTAACGTCCCACCGACCCCGCATACCCAGAACAAAAAGTTGGCAGTCAAACCAGGGGAATTGATTTCTTTTTTATCCATGACGCTGTTCTGATGTAAGAAGGTTTCAATAGGTAGCTTGGGGCGGTTTTTTACACGTAGACATCTGAAGTTCTGGGACAGAAATATCTGTGTGAGATTGTAAACCTGGCCAGCCCGCTGGCGTGGAGGCGGAACCTGTCCTGAGAAAAGCCGAAGAAGCCCTGCGATTTCGATCACCCCAACTCTGTCATCCCGACCGGAGCAGATCATCGCGAAGCGGTGATCTGTGGAGTGGAGGGACCTTGTGTTTTCTAACTTGCCACGAAAGAAAAACTCCAAAACCATAGGGTGCCCCATATCTCGCGATTTTCGAGATGTGGGGCCTAACCATGAAAACGAGACCCAACGGGGATGAGATTTGTTCTCCGAGCGAGACCCCACCTTTCGAACACCGCGAAAGATGGGGCACCCCAAGATTGAAAATGTATTTTCGTCTTGAGAGCTATGGTTCCGACGGAGATGTGGGCCACCCGCCGATTTCGATCACCCCAACTCTGTCATCCCGACCGGAGCAGATCATCGCGAAGCGGTGATCTGCGGACTGGAGGGACCTTGTGTTTCTATCACGAACTCATTTTTTGCCGGTCGTGAATGGTTTCCTGAAGTCTACTAAAGGTTCATTGATCCCCATTCCACCTACTAGCTTGTCAAAATCAACCGTTGGTTGCTCGTCGTCTCCATCTCGCCAAGGCTGAATCAAGTTTGGATTCAAGCCAGATGGCCCTATGAAACTTAACGTGCTTTCGAGCCTGTCGAGTAGGTAATCGTAAGTGTGAACGTCGATGCGCTGGTTATCTCTAATCGGACCACGTACTTCGCTAGCGTTGTCCTTCAAACGAGAACGACGACCAACCAAAACGAGCCCTCGGCAGCGAGAGGAAATATCCACCAGCCCCAATCCCCCCGTTGTGCGCGACCGTCGCGCCAACTCCAAATTGTTTTCTACCCAGTGGCGCCATTCGTTGATTT
>CAWBXL010000054.1:0-10211 GCA_963792305.1 uncultured Acidobacteriaceae bacterium
TCTTAACGTACTGGTTCAGTTCGTGCTTGTCTGCACGGGTCGCTCGGAGGGTTCACGGCGGGCACGACCGGCAAAGAGAGAGTGCGTAGGTCCCTCGTCTCGCGCGGTGTATTCCCCACCATCACGATGGCGAATTTCGGATGCCTGAGCAAGGGCAACGGCGCTCGGCGATGTCGGAGCCGTTGTCTATATGTCACGGTCGCAGTCGGAGCCCAATCTCAGCGAGCGTGTTTTCGAGTCCCTCCTCGGGCGTCGATCGTGAACTCAGGCGGGGAAACGACGGTCGTCAGTTCTGCGGGTCGCCATTGCGTGGCGGAAGCGTCGCCATGTCCTGCGAACCATTCGGCGCCGATAGAGCGCGACCGGATTTATCTTCGTCCGAGCGGGAGGAAGTTCTGCCCTCGTTCTTGAGCAGAACGACTCCCCTCTTCGGCCGCTTCTTCGTCGACGCGCAGCGGGCCACGAAATCGGTGCGGCACGAAACGCGTTGTACGGTTCGTCGAAATGGCCGAACTCGAACATCTTCAGGTAGCGGCCTCTGAGCAAGGCGTCGATGTCCGCCTCCGTGATCTCGCCTGCCTGGAGCGCGGCATGATCTTCACTCTCGTGGCCGAGTAGAACTGGCGGCGCAGCATCGAGCTCGATGGACGTGCGGGCCAAGATCGAAGCGGCACGGTGCTGTGCATTGCCCGCCGGTCACTCTCTACGTAGCCCTTGAAACCCCATCGGTTCGCGCAGCGTCCGGATCAATGAGATCCTGATTCTGGCAAGCCCAGTCGCCGTTGAGGTGGGGTACGCGCCACATGAGCGCGGCGGCGTCGCCGCATCCTTGATCGCCATCTCGAACGGGAGCAGGTAGAGCTCGTGCATGGCTCGAGCGGGAACTCTGGTGGCCTTCGTCCAGCGTTCGAAATCGGCCGCCCTCGTCGTCGTTCGTCGCGAAGTGCTTGATCATCGCGTGGGTGCCGCGGGATTGAATTCCTTTAACCTGTTCAGTGCCGATCACCCCGACGAGGTACGGGTCCTCGCCCATGTATTCCTGGGCCTCGCCCCGTGTATGGATGGCGGATCAGGTTGAGGCCGGGACCGAGCAGCACGTGGTGCGCGACGTCGCGAGCCTCCTGGCCCAAGACTTCACCCCACGCGAAGTTGATCGCTCGGTTGAACGTCGCTGCGCTCGACGTGGCGGATGGGAGACCCGTCGCGATCGGCTCTGGAACGCAGTCACCCCCCGCACTCCGTTGCCACCGTTGATCGCCCGGATACGTGGGAATCGCCAGCTCGGGAATGCCCTCGATGTGTCGTCCAAGGCCCGTCAGGCCGCAGCCCGGCAGTTACTGCTGAATCTTGTAAAGCAGGGTGCGATAACTAACTTTTAACAACCGGGCTGCAGCTTTGCGGTTCCAGCGCGTCTGGTCGAGCGCCACTGCAATTGCGTTGCGCTCCGCTTCGCCCTTTACGGTCTGGACCAGGGAACGCAATCCCGAAGTGTGATCTTCGGTAGTTGCAGGCCCGGGTACCGCTGTGGGCTCGGGTGTATGTACCGGGAAACGATGTTCGCGCAATCCGTTAGCGCCATTGCCAGCATTCCAGTGCGATTCGCCTAGTATGAGTTCTTCGTGCCCCATGACCAGGTAACGTTTCACAAAACTTTCCAGCTCGCGAAGATTTCCCGGCCATTTGTATTCCTGGCAGGCCGCCAAAGTCTCGGCGGAAAGCGTGCGCGTGGGCAAGCCGTAATGGCGGGCCAATTGGCTCATGAAGTGTCCAAGCAGCAGCGGGACTTCTTCTTTCCGCTGGCGCAGCGAAGGAACGTGGACGGTAAACGCGCTCAAGCGATAGTAGAAGTCTTCGCGCAGCCGTTTCTCCATCATGGCCTTTTCTACATCCACTCCAGTGGCGGCGATGATACGCACATCAACTTTCACCGTGGTACCGCTGCCCGGGCGTGAGAACTGTTTTTCTTGCAGGACGTGCAGCAGCTTGGCCTGAAGGTTGGCCGGCATATCCGCAATATCATCGAGAAAAATCGTGCCTTTTTCCGCGAGTTCCAGCTTCCCGGGCTTGGGCCGGACCTGACCCGGGAAAGAGCCGGCATCGTAACCGAATAATTCGCGCTCCAGAAGATCAGGCGGCAATGCGGCGCAATTTACTTTGAGAAAAGGAAGCGCGGAGCGTACGGAAAGTTTGTGAATCAACCGCGCCACAGTCTCTTTTCCGCTTCCGCTCTCGCCGACAACCAGCAAAGGGACGTCCACCTGCGACAGCAGTTCCGCCTGCGACTGCAACTTGCGCATGAGCGGCCCGGCAGCCATGAAGAAGCGGTCTTCCCGCACCTGGATGATTTGTTCTTCTGTAAAGTTGCTGTCTATGCTGTCTCCATCAAGCCCTAACATGTGGCGATGAATCGCAGCTGATAATTTTTGTTCGTTGGCTGGTTTCAATAAGTAATCACGAGCGCCGAGACGAAAAGCTTCGTTGCGCAAGCTGTCATCGGCAATACCCAGCAAAATTACCGGAAGACTCGGGCGCATGCGGCGTAGCCAGCGCAGCGCATACATACCATCTTCATCGCCGTGCGCAAGATCCACAATCACCAGATTCGGTGTGTGATTGCCCTGGAGCCGCTCCAGCGCTTCGCACCCGCTGCCGGCGGTTTCGAGTTCCCAGGAATTCGAGTTTGCCAGCGCTTTGAGCGCCGCCAATGCGGACGCATCACGCCCTACGATCAACAGACGCAGCTTGTTGTGCGCATCGCCGCTATTACGATTGGTTATTTGATTCAATTGAGTATGTGTTGGAGAGACAGGGAAAACAAAATTTAGATAGGTTCGACCTGGTAGCCTTCAATCCGCACTGCCAACGATCTTTGAATTACATCCACAGATACAACCAGTGTACGGTCGCCATTGCGCGCGACCAGAATGCCTTCAACGCCTTTGAGTGCTCCGCTACAGATACGAACACGCTGGCCGATTTTAAGGAATGGATGCGCTGACCACGGCAACTGTTCATTCATCAATAAACGGACCGCATCAATTTGTTCATCAGGGATGGGCAACGCTTCACCCTGCATGCCGATTACCTGGAGCACACCGTGGGTACGTGCCACGCGAAGCCGGTCCTCATTGTTTGGAGTAAAGCGCGCGAACACATAACAACTGAAAAGTGGCAGCTCAACGATTTTTTTCCGGTCACTCCAACGGTGAGTTTCCTTCACTAGCGGAAGGTAAGTACTGACTCCCTGCTCGAGCAATCGTTCCACAACCATTTTTTCGTGCCGGGCGCGGGTGTGGACCGCATACCAATGAGAATTGTCTTCTGTCATGACGGGTGTGGCGTCCGCAGTTTCCCAAGCCTGTTGGATAGCACTCACAGCTTCGCCCTCTGAGTCACATGGAGCATGACCCTGAAAATCAAATAAAAATTGTTGGAGTTCACCGGGAGCAAAGGGGAGGGGACAACAGTTGCACGCGCCCGTCTGACATGGTGAGAATACAATCACCATGCAAGAACCTGCAAGAGGAACTCAATCTTGGTTCATCGTACCCTATACCAATTAGGGTAGATATACTCTGTTTTCAGGGTAGGTCTACCAGACCCCTTCTTACGGTAATCTGCTAAATGATTACCACCGTAACCCCGGCCAAAACCACAATAAATATATGAAAATGAACCATTTATGTTGTCGCTAAAGCTATACAATCAAAGTAGCTAAATTGGGTTGAATATCATAATGAGACAAGTTACAAATTACAGCAACATCATATGCAACGAGCTTCATATTCAAACGTTTGCTCCGTGATTGTCATTGCGGTAATATTTCTATCAAGGTTGTGATTTTCATCAGCCTGACGTTGCAGACATTAATAATGTTCTAAGGCTTCAGCAGAATTTTCTCCTCCTTGGATACGCTGGCCGACCCCGCAGAACAATTGGAGACTGCATGCATCTCGATCAGGACCGCGGAGAACCGAGCATTCGGGTTCTTGTCGTGGACAACACGCGCATCCACGCCCAGTTGCTGGCGGACGCATTAAAGCGTGACTCTTCATTGGAAGTTGTTGGAGCTGTCTCCCATTCCGGCGATTTGATTGACCTTGTCCACTCCCAGAAGATCGACGTAGCGGTGATTGGCTGCAACCTGGACGAGCAGCCCCTTCATGGCATTGAGGTTTTGCGTCAGTTGAAATCCACCTGGGGGGGAATTCGCGCAATTGTTCTTCTCGATTCTTCAAAACGCGATGTTGTCATCGAAGCGTTTCGCGCCGGGGCACGCGGTTTGTTCACACGGCACGAATCACTGGAGATGCTTTCCAAATGTGTACGTAGGGTCCACGAAGGACAAATCTGGGCGAATACAGAACAAATGGGTTTCGCCATTGAAGCTTTAGCAGCCGCGCCTACGGTCCGTGCGGTAGGAGCCAATGGGATTGATCTTCTTTCCAAGCGCGAATTGGAAGTGGTGCGTTGCCTGGCAGAGGGCATGACTAATCGCGAAATTGCAGCCCGCTTGGGCTTAAGCCAGCACACAATCAAAAATTATCTGTTCCGGGTGTTTGACAAGCTGGGCGTGTCGAGCCGTCTTGAACTTCTTTCATTGACGCTTACACAACCAACTTCCGGCCTCCCACTCATTGAAAACTCCAGCGTGGATAGCAGCGCCAGCAGTCTCGCGGGATGTTTGAATGCAGCCGAGCAAGGTGTCCCATCGGCGCAGTTGACGCTGGCATGGATGTACTGGCAAGGCAAAGGCGTTACCAGTGATGCAGTCTCGGCTTATATGTGGTATCTGGTTTCCGAGCGCACAAGTACTGAGATGAAAGACGAGATCGCTACCGCCAAAAGAAAATTGTCTGAAGTAATGACTACGGAACAGGTCATCGAAGCGCAGAAAAGAGCAGCAGCGCGGTTCCGCCAGGGCAAACCGGTTTCTTCCCACGCGGCATCGGCCAACGCTGCTTCCGCAGTAAGACTCAACTACTAGAAGATTTCAAAGTGATGAGCGTGATTTCCGGCGGGCAATCGAACCGCACTGGTAGGTCGACCGTGCCAATCCCAACATTAGTGTAGAGGGTAAGATTTCCAATGCGGTAGAGCCCTTTGGGAAATTTCACTCCGAGTTCCGGTAAAACCGGTGCGCCAATATACGGAATACGCACCTGACCGCCATGAGAATGTCCCGATAACTGCAAGTCCACCGGATATTTGGCCACATGTGTGGCAAAATCTGGTTCGTGAGCCATGAGTACGACAGCCTCGTCCTTCGGTACCTTTTGCAAAGTAATGTCGAGATCCGCGGCCCCTTCGATGACGTCATCGATTCCCGCCAGCCACAATCGCTTCCCTTCCTTCTCAAGCGGCATGGATTGGTTGCGCAATACCTTTATATTGTGGCTCCGCAACACGTTGACAATCCGATTAGGATCGGTGGCTCCGTCGTGATTTCCGAGGCAGGCAAATAATCCAAGCCTTGCTTTTAATTGCGCCAAAAGTTGGGAACATGGCTCAATCACATTCGCAGCTTTTTTCTTTCGTGAAATAAAAAATGGCGCAGTTACAAAATCTCCGGTCAACAAAATCAAATCTGGTTGCAAATGATTCAGGGTTTCCACCGCCTTACGCAAAGGAACGACGGAAAAATCGGGGTCATAATGAAAATCACTCAGTTGCGCGATGCGCAACCCATCCCATGCAGCAGGCAACCTCCGGATTGGGAGAGTAAGTTCGACCAATCTGGGATGATTGGGCTCCAAAATGGCCGCGTCCACCGCAACCGCGGTTATGGCCACAGACGCGCCGAGCTTGAAGAATGACCGTCGTGTAAGAGACAACGTTGACCCGCGATTGGGCTGAAAAATCTGCGAGCGGAAAAAGCGCGCGGATTTATCCTATCAAACGCCGCTATAAGGCAGCAGCGCCACGATCCTGATTGCGGATACGAATAACGTCGTTAATTTTGGACAGAAAGATTTTCCCGTCGCCGATCCTTCCGGTAGCAGCGCCGGTCAGGATGGCATTCACCGTGATCTCTACGCGATCATCGGGAATCACAATCTCCAATTTGATTTTAGGCAGCAAATCAACGGTGTACTCCCGGCCGCGATAGTGTTCTGTATGGCCCTTCTGACGGCCATGTCCTCGTGTTTCGGAGATTGTCATGCCTTCTACCCCGAGTTCGAGGAGAATGTCCTTTACTGCCTCAAGCCGTGAAGGCTGAATGACTGCTTCCACTTTAGTCATTAATTTTTCCTGATTTTCAGGATGCCGCATTCGCGCCTGCTATGCCACACGAATTTTCTAATACCCGCGATAAGAAATTTTTGGATGGATAAAAAAACTGTGCCGGGATTGGCTCCCGGCACAGTTCTTTTGGGCCGAAGGGAATAATTTATAGAGCAGCGGCTCCCCGTTCCTGGTTGCGGATGCGGATGGCTTCGTCCACTTTATAGAGGAAAATCTTTCCGTCTCCAATTTTCCCAGACGAACCTGCCTTCACAATTGCGCCGACAGTGGATTCGACTCGGTCGTCGGCCAGCACGATTTCCAGCTTCACCTTTGGCAACAAATCCACTGTGTATTCGCGCCCACGATACTGTTCGGTATGGCCTTTTTGCCGTCCATGTCCGCGTACGTCAGAGATGGTCATGCCTTCGATTCCCAGCTCGATCAGTGCTTCTTTTACAGCATCGAGCTTTGTCGGCTGAATAATCGCTTCTACTTTGGTCATTGTTTTTTCCTCATGACTTCGAATTTTTGATGCTTACCGTCCCCGAGCCACCCTTCGCCTATAACGAAATCTCCACCGCAGCAGTCTCAGAAATTGATGCTGATAATTGTTCTTTGGGGAATGCATACCGCAACAGCGCCGGCGTAATCAATGTAGTGATCAAGACCAGAATTACGGCCTGCGCATAAACATCTCGTGTCACCAGGCCCGCAGTGAAGCCGATGCTTGCTGTGATCAAACCAACCTCACCTCGCGGAATCATTCCCACTCCAACCACCAGCGAATCACGGCGATTAAATCCGGAGAAGGCCGCGCCAATTCCGCAACCGACAATCTTGCCTGCAATCGCGATCAGCAGCAGAATGCCAAAAAACCCCAGCTTGTTTCCCAGCTGCCAGGCATTCACATCCAACCCAATCGACATAAGGAATAGCGGGCCGAAGAACGAATTTGTCATGGCGCGCAGTTCCTCGATCACTTTTGCATGAGACGGCGTGGTCGCCACGAATAATCCCGCCAGATATGATCCTGTTATTGCGGCCATGCCACCGAACGATTCAGCAGCGAATGCCATCCCAAAAGCCAACGCCAGTGCCCCCGCCACTTCTATGTGATGACCGTGCATGCGCGCCGCAGCTTTCATCAACCAGCGAGTAAGGAATGGGCCAGCGACAAAAATACCAATCAGACATGCCGCCATCTTCGCGATCGGGACCATGAGCGCATGCCAGCGATCAGTTCCTGACCCACCGTGCACACTGACGGCGATGACCAGCGAAAGCACGATGAGCCCCATTACGTCATCAATTACCGCCGCGCCAAGAATCGTCGAACCGGCGCGAGATTTAATCTGATTCAGATTCATCAGTGTCTGCGCAGTAATCGTGACACTGGTTGCGGTAAGAATCGTGCCGATAAAGAGGGCCTGCTGCCACTCAAAACCTGCCCAGCGGCAAAACCAATAGCCTCCGGCCATGGGCAAAATTACTCCGCCGGTTGCCGACCAAAAAGCTGGCTTCAGTGCTTGTTTGGCCATGGCAATGTCGGTTTCCAAGCCGGCGACGAACATCAGAATGACCACGCCAACCTGGGCCAACACTTTGAAGACGCCAGCAACCGATGCACCGCTGTCGCCCGTGGTCGCCAGCCAGTGCATGTTCCAAATGTTGATCGCTGTGGGCCCGAGGATCACTCCAGCCAACAATTCGCCCAGCACCGCGGGCAGCCCAAAGCGGGTCGCCAGCGATCCGGCGCACTTTGCCGCTACGATCAACAGCGCAATAAACAAAAGGATTTGCAGCGATGTATTCATCGTTTACGTGCGACGACAATTGTCATCATTGTCTCAAAAACTGTGAGGATCGAAGATATTTATGCAAACGATCTATCTTTGTGTCCCAGTCTGCCAGGGCTTTTTTTGCCCGTAAGATAACGCTCGCAAAGAAGTAACGACGACGGCGAGCAAACCTCCGGTAATGATGGGAAGAACAGGTGCGTGACCGACAAAAATCAGGAAGAGACTTATAATTACCGCCCATGCCCACACTTGCCGGTTCTGTTTGAAAGAGTCAAGAATCACATTCATTAGTTTTTCTCCTCAGTTTTATTTACCAGCGGACGTGAACCAGTAGTGCGACGATGGCAGCAGCTAAACCTCCGCCTGCAAGATAAAGCCCGGTTTTACTGAAAGGCGTGTTGAACCACGGTCGTGCAATTCCATTGCGCTCGCGCGCCCGCTCTTCCTTTAGAAGCGCGGTCAACATCTTGCGCTGTTCGATGGTGCTCACGCATTTCAAAGCATGACGGGCAGCTTCATAGCCTTTTTGTGGAATGCGCAACTTGAAGTTGAGCTGTGCCAAACTGAAGTGAGCCGCAAAATTTTGCGGATCTAACTGACCCGCCATTTCCAACTGGTCGATTGCCGGATAAATGTTGTACGTCAGTGCATATGCCAAGCCCAGACAAATGCGCGCTTCGGGGAAATGCGGAGCCAACTCCACAGCACGTGTGAGCAACTCAACCGCTTGCGCCGGTTCGGCGACTTGCAATTTGGCCAAACCCTGCTGGAAGCAATTGGCCGTTTCCGTGGAGAGAGCCAGGTGAGCTGGGAGTTGCAAAGCAACTCCCAGCCCGTTGGATTCCTGTTGATGAAAGGACAAAACGTGATCAGTCATGTTTATCCTGTTCCTTAGTCAGCTGCCGCAGCGCCAACCGGCATCGATTCCGGTTTCAAGACAAACTCGGGATAGCACAGGGCTCCCATTTCTGGGATGTCGAGGCCTTCGAGTTCATCTTCGGCGGATACGCGTTGACCCACGAGGACATCAATGACCCAATTCACACCATATGTGAAAGGGAATACGAAGCCCAGTAGGGTTGCGATACCGATGAGTTGAGCGACCAGCTGGCCAGCGTCTCCGTAGAACAATCCCCTTACACCGTTGGTGCCGTCAGCAAACAAACCGACGCTGAGAACGCCAAACAATCCGCATGCGCCATGAACGGAGGTAGCACCGACTGGATCGTCGATCCGCAGTACGCGATCGATGAACTCAACGCTGAGACAGACGAGCACTCCGGCGACTAAACCAATGATGCAAGCATCTCTGGTGTTTACATAGCCGCTAGGTGCCGTGATGGCGACGAGTCCAGCCAGCAAACCGTTACCTGACATCGAAGCGTCCGGCTTGCCGTATTTGATCCACATATAAAGGACGGCGCCGAATGATCCGGTGGCGCCCGCCAACATGGTGTCAACGGCCACCGTGCTGATGCGCAGAGCACCCGAAGCACCTAGTGTGCTGCCTGGATTGAATCCGAACCATCCGAAGGCGAGGATGAAGCAACCGGTCAGCACGATAACGATATCGTGTCCCGGCATTGCGTTGGCTGATCCATCGCGATTGTATTTGCCGATACGTGGGCCAATGATCAGCGCACCTGCCAGCGCAGTCATCGCACCCACTGAGTGCACTACACCCGATCCGGCAAAGTCTGCGTAACCAGCGCCCAACCCAAAGTTTGTTCCCAGCTTGTAAGCCAGCCACCGCCCCACGCCCAGTGCGCAAACAATGGATAGGTTAAGCCGCCTAAGACGACTGATGAAATGCAAAAGGCAATATATTTCCAGCGCTCGGCAACCGAACCGGTCACGATAGTCAACGCGGTATCCATAAACACCATCTGGAACAGGAACAGCACCATGACGCCGACATCGTAGGTGTGCCCGTCAGGAAAAACCCGGTCATGCCAAACAGGCCCCAGTCTTTCGCCGAGCAATACGTACGCGTCGAGCACATAAACATCGGCGTTCTTCGCGCGGGTCGCGCGGTCGAAGCGCATCCATCGGCTCTTGACCTGCGCGTCGGAGATGTTCTGCTCGGCCGTCTGGCGCACGATGCGCACGACCACCGGGAGCGTGATGAGCTGCGCGGAAGTCACCCGCGAGGAGCAATACGATGAGTCAGCACATCATCACCAC
>CAWBXL010000055.1:0-11858 GCA_963792305.1 uncultured Acidobacteriaceae bacterium
CTTGGGCCATCTCTACCTTAACCGCGGAACGCACCCTCTCGGGAAGAGTGCCATCATCCACTGGGCAAGACGCTTTGTGGGCCATCCGTTTTATCAGTTTCAAATCTACTGGAAAAACACTTCAAGCGGGAACCTATCTCAACGGGCACATCTGTTTAGTCCGCGCTAGCGGAGGCCTATTGTCATGAATGGGAAAAACTACTTCATTCCGACATCTACTCGTTGTAGCGATGAAACAGTCGGCGCTCTGGTCGCGGCCTTCGCCTATGCCTACTCCTACTGTTCCCCTGGGACGACCATGAAAAATTGTGCTACTGGGAGATGTGAAAGGGCTCACAAGCATGGGGTGAGGTGAATGAAATCGGGGAAGCCAACGAATTGAGTACACGAGAATGAGCTATGTCGAAATCTGACCCTATTCAACAGTCGCGTTACTTGGAGTCTTGTAATTCACGCATATTTGCTCCTCATTTGTTTCGTCTACTATTATCCTTGCGACTGGTGACCTGGGAGGATTGTTTAAGTCGGGTTCGCAAATACAGGAGAATTGTAAGAACCTCCTCAACAGCTTTCCGTCGCTCCTCTCTTGTTGTTGCCGCAATCGATCTGGCTCCGCGAGTCTTCTATTGGAGAACGAGTTCTTTGCCTTCAGTGCGCTCGCAGCGACGACTTCATCAATGCATGAGCATGCTGTCTGATGACTGAGATGGTAAATCGGAGTTCCTGAAAGATACGCTGTTGATAGTGTCATGCTCTGGGTTGTAATTGTATAACCAGATAGTAGGGGAGCGATCGAAGACCGCCATTCTCTGCCTTCCATCCTTGATCGCTGCTAGGCGGGAGTCAAGACATGAGTGCTCAGGGCGGTGTTT
Organism: uncultured Acidobacteriaceae bacterium; assembly: GCA_963792305.1. Classification (GTDB taxonomy): domain Bacteria; phylum Acidobacteriota; class Terriglobia; order Terriglobales; family Acidobacteriaceae; genus CAWBXL01. The sequence goes on from CAWBXL010000055.1 coordinate 873, forward strand.
GGAGAGAGACGGAAGTTCTGTAGATGGCGGGTTGCTCGATGAGTGGCCGAGTTTTAAAGTCGAAGCGGCCTACATTGAATGCAGGTGGGCTGACGAAGCGACATCGGCATTGTCTGATTCCCTCTTTCATTCGACTCAGTGAGTCAAAACGCGAAGAAAGAGCCTTACGTCACACGCAGAGGCTCGGTTTGTCACTTGGGACGGGCGGCTCGACAATCGCGAAGAACTTATTACCGAACTCAAAGACGCCATCGAACCTAACCCTGACAACACAGATGCTAGCCTTGGCGGGTGCGAGCTTTCTACTGTTGGGAAGCCGGACAGCTTTCGTCTAATAATCGGGGACTGGGCGCTTCAATTTGGCTGCCCGCGTCGCGAGAACTGGTTTTCGCTCGTCGATTACATGGCAATTAGGCATATAGATTCCGACTATTTGGTAAAAGAAGCCGGGTCCGTAGTTTGGTCGTACATACATTGCTCCGTGGTTTTGTCCTCCCATCCAAGTTACATATCGATGATGAATACATCGCAGGATACTTCGCTCACGAGCCGAACAGGCTCGATATTCACTCCTTATTGTGAAGTCCGCCAGGTACCAGCGAATCACATGGTCCGAATCTCCCCACTGGAGTTGTTTCCCAGGCCTATCGAAATTTAATCCCGAGTCTGCGACATTCGTCATAAATCGGATGCTGAGATCTATGAGCTTACATTTTCGACAACTCTTCCGCCAGGTACGGTACCGGCTGCGTTCAGACGACTCCATCCTTGCCGAGCTTAGCGGTGGACTCTGCACGCAGGCCCGGCGACGCATCTGCTGCACGTGCCCATGAGCACGTATTCAGGACGTGCTCGATTCCGGACGCTTCCTGCGCATCCATCGATCGCACATCGTGAACGTCCACCGCATCGCGCAGCTGTGGTCGGTCACGCACGGCCAGTATGTGATTGAGCTCAGGTCGGGGCACCGCCTGCACTCGGGGCGCACCTACGGTGAGCGGATCCGCCGCGTGCTTACAAACCCCTTCTGATTTGATCAGTGATCTGCCAGCTTGTCCGATCTTCCACAGATGATCAGGCCGTGCACGAAGACGGGCGCAGGCTCTAGGGAGCATCCTTTTGACGCCGCTGTCTGTGTCGATTTTGCTAACCCTTGTTCGATATACAAATGGAACGAGGTCGAGGCGCTCACAGCTACGGAATTTGCCGGTTATGTCCTGGATTGGTGCTGACGATCTTGAAGCGATTGGAAAACGTAGAAAGGAAAAATCAATGCAATCGAACACTGAACTTGCTCCTGTTTCCAAGAAAACGCTCTGGGCGGCGGCGCCCCTGATCAGCGCTCTGCCTGTGCTGCTACTGCTCTTCAGTGGCGTCATGAAATTGATGAAGCCTCCGGCGGTTATAGGCTCTTGCGCACTATGGATATTCCGAGAGCCTCATTCCGGTTCTCGGAATTCTGGAGATCGCTTGCACTCTCGTGTATCTGATTCCACGCGGTGTTAGTACTCGGGGCGATCCTGATGACAGGCTACCTGGGCGGCGCAACCGCCAGCAACGTGCGGGTGGGAGATCCATCGTTCGGGCATGACCGTAATTCTCGGTGTGCTGGTCTGGGGTGGCCTTTATTTGCGCGACAACCGGTTGCGTGCACTCATTCCACTGCGGAAGTAACCTGGCCTGATCGGGGACCGATGGGAAACTTCTGGGTCCATAGAGAGCGGCGCCCGTAGGCCCTCCCGTGCCACTGGATCTATTCGAGCCGATTGAGAGCTTTAATCAACAATCCGTTCTGACCTTCGTCGTCCAGTTCGTCGCCGCATTTCACCGGTTAGTCAAAATCCGCTTTTCGCAGGCATTGCATATGCCACAGACTGCGTCCTGGACGGAGGCAAAAGTGAAATGAAATCCATGCTGATGCTGCTTGCAGCCACAGTTTTCGCCGGGAGTTTCTCCCTATGGGCGCAACTCGACGATACAGCTCCATTCCCTAAGGATTCCGCAAGTGGGCCCACGTCAAGAGTGTACTGGTCGGGCCCCAAAGCGCCGCCTTTGCAACCGAGAGGGGGAATCCACCACATTTACGCGAACGAAAAGGCCCTTGACGGCTATGAGACGAGTAAGTTTCCCGACGGCTCAGTGATTGTTTATGACTTGCTCGAAACCAAGGAGATCGCGAGGCAACACCATAGAAGGGTCGACGCGCCGCGTTGATGTGATGGTGAAACAGAGCGAGCACTATCGCAAAACCGGCGGCTGGGAATTTATGAGTTTCCCAGGTGGCATCCCGGCCGATGGGAAGTTAAACGGCCGAGCGGCAAGCAGCCTGTGCTGGCTGCCACGCCCACCGAAAAGAACCATGATTTCGTTTTCAGCGAATTTCGGAGGTGAAACCGCTTACTGCATCCGTTGGCAGTTACGAAAGGCGCCGTATATCTGTGGGCTTAGCAACGATTTCTGCCGGCATCCTCTACCTCATTATGGCGTTGAGTTGCCACGCCAATTCGCTCCATCCGGATTCCGCGAAAGCTGGAGCCTTCGCCCAGCAGTTTCGCCAGGCCATCCAACTTGCGGGCCTGTTGAGATCCCAACCGTAGTGGGCTTCTCTGGTTGCCCTGGCGGCTCGCCCACAGACACGGTGCCCAATTGGATTACCTATGGCGGCCACGGCGCGGGTCCCCCTGATGGTGGAATGAGCGCGTCATTCCTTATTGGACAGAGACCGCCAAGTTCGCACGGGATCATGGAGTGCATCAGATTGCGCTGGAGATGCACCCGAATTTTGTGGTCTACAATCCACGAACACTAATGCGTCTGCGTGCGGCGGTGGGGCCGGAGATCGGCGCCAACTGCGATCTAAGCCATCTTTTCTGGCAGGGATGCGATGCGGTCGAGGTCATTCGCTTTCTCGCCCAGGAAAAAGCCTTGTTTCACGCTCACATGAAAGACACGACATTCTTTCCACAGAACGTCGCGCGTTATGGTGTGCTGAACTTTGCCAAGTCAAAGAATGACCATGAGGGATCGGAGTTCTTTCGTGCCATTGGTTACGGACACGGCGCCCGCTTCTGGAAAGACGTGATTGCCGCCTACATGGAAGTGGGATACGACGGAATGTTGAGCATCGAGAATGAGGACCCTATCCTTAGTGCCGAAGTGGGCGTAGAACGTGCTTTGGCAACTCTCAAAAACGTTCGGGGCGAGATCCTAGCCAACTAAGGCTGCATTCCCGCGTAAGCGTCGAGATAAGAGTTGCAATTTACAAAGTCATCGCGTGATCAAGTAAACGATTACACTCAAAGACCCGTTCGAACTGGAGATGCGATGCGTTGTGTTAACTTTCGTCTACTCGTCCCTCATTGTGTTTGTTTTCGTCCTCAGTGGTCTCAGCGCACAAAATTCGGAAAAACCAGCATATTTGAATACTTCGTTGTCCGCTGAGCAGCGTGCGGCTGATCGGGTCCACTGCATAACGGTGGAAGAAAAGGTTTCGCAGCTGGTAAACCAATCCCGCGCGATTCCACGGCTGAATGTGCTGGACTACGATTGGTGGAGCGAGGCGCTGCACGGCGTGGCGAACAATGGCGGTATCACGACGTTTCCCTTTCCGAGCAAAGTGCACCATTACCAGCAAAGCCCATGGGATCGGTCTACCCGAATCGAAATAACCTCAAAAAAATGCGGCGGGTGGGATTAATCCGCCCGTCACCCTTAAATGCACTACGACGGTTGAACGCCTAGTAGCTGAGCTTCAAGGCCAGTTGGATGGTTCTGGGGTCATAGGCGCCCGTGACCTTGCCAAAGTCACTAGCCCCTAAGTTCTTGCTTATGCCGTTTAATGCGCCATTGCCGATGAATTGAGTGTGGTTCCACACGTTGAAGAATTCCGCGCGGAATTGAATGTTGCTTCCTCGCTCCTGATTAAACCCAAAATTCTTAAAGAGAGAGAGGCTCCCGTTATCGCCTCCGGGACCCCGAACGGAACCGCGAGGGGTATCGCCCACGTGCCAGGGGCCGGTGTCGAGTAAATGGAGGTATCCAACCACTCATTGTGACTGTTGCCTCTCAGGCTGGGAGACCCTGTGTCTGAAACAGAGGAACTTTGGCTAGTTGTTTCCAGCAGTACAGCATGCAGTAGCTCCCAAGGCTCTTTGTATAGACAACTCTTTCGCTGGTGCGTGCAAAGTACCTTGACAACAATGGAAGTCGAAGACTACAAGTTCACCCAGTGTTAGTCCTATGCATCTCGTCTCGGTGCGAAATTGCACTGGTGCCTGCGATGTAGCTATGGTGAGTGCTCACGTAGGCAGCGGTACAAAATCGTCTGCGAGGGTACGTACCTCTTTCCTCGTCGAAGGGGTGAATATATGCGAAGCGTCCAGGGGGACGTCTCGGTAAATGCTCGGATAAATCGAATTTTTCTCCGGCTGCGGATTCTACCTTTCTCGCTATTCGATCCAATTCACCTGGGGTGGGGTATGGTCGTATGACCTCCTCTTACTCCTCTATGTCTTTTTCGAACACCAGTCGTTGCGCCGGTGATCGCGAACATGTGCACTCGGAGTTTTTGGATGATTCGGAGTTAGTCGCATCTCTGCAACTCGGTTGTGAGAAATGTTTTGAGACGCTGTTTACCAGATACTGGAAACTGGCATTCGCGATTTCGTGGAAGATCTTGCGCCAGCACACAGAGGCTGAAGACGTTGTACAGGATGTTTTTCTCGCTATATATCTACAACCTGACAAATATGATTCAGCTCGCGGTTCAGTTAAGACTTGGATTGCTCAGTTTGCATACTACAAAGCTCTGATGAAACGAAAGTATCTCCAAAGCAAAGGGCTAACAGACCTCGACGAACACAACGCCGTCGAGTCGGCGTTGTCGAAGGCCACAACTGTTCAATGCCTGCTTGAACGAAGCGCACTTGTGGAGCAATATCTTCGCACGCTAAATCCTCGTCAGCGCAGAACGGTTGAGCTTATTCACTTTGATGGATACACTCTGCTGGAAGCTGCGACGGTTTTACAGGAGTCTCTGGCCAATACCCGAAACCTTTATTATCGAGGAATGAAGGTGCTCCGATCGCAGCTAGGTAATAGCAAAAGCCTCGCCGCAAAAAATGAAGAGAGTTCAGCAAAAGCCGTGGGTGATGCAGCGACGGCTCCATTCATTCTGGGGCGACCATTGTAGCCATGAAGCAGAGCATAAAACACCTCTTTCGGATTGATCGCAAGTGCGACAGCTTCCAGGAACTCTGCTGCATGTTCGCGCTCGGTGATCTATCACCTGAGGAAACGGAGTTCATTACGGAGCACCAGAAGGTCTGCTTTGAATGTCGGAGCTCAATCAAGGAATTCGAAAGAATGATTTTTCTTGATTTGTCGGCTGCCGCCATAGTCCGGAATGAGGGTACGGAGCCTGAGAGCATTAACAGTGTAGACAACCATCAGCTGCTAGCAAGGATTCTGGCAAGGGCGAAGGAGAGCAATGACTGGGGTCGAGATACAGACCGTACCACACAGCAACCTGTTTCTCCATGTCCTATTTCTTGGTGGCAGCGCGCAGCACATCGGATAAGACCAGTCATCCTACCGACAGGCTGGGCCGTTGCCGCGGTTCTTCTTTTCGTGCTGCTTGGGCCAAGCCGGCACAACGCAAACTTCTATCAACAGCACACCGCGCTTCCATCGCCGCAGGTGACACCGAACGATATCACGGCCTTACGGGATCGCGCGCTCCAGGCAGAAACGGAGCGAGACGACGCAGCCGGAAAGCTCAATGAGGCGGAAAGCCGCGCTGGGCAAGCGGCGACGGAACTTGCCCAGGTCAAGGCAAAATATCAGAACCTGGATTCAACCTACGTTGATCTCAAGAACCTGCTGGTGCAAGAGCAAGAGCAACTCACTCAGCGAAACACCGAACTGGAACTGGCCCGCAACAACCTTCACGAGGAGAATGTAGCAAGAGATACCTTACAAAGGCAATTGACCGACGTGCTTGCGCAACTAGAAAAGCAGCGGACTGAAGTAGCTCGCGCGCAGGAGGCTCCGGATATCGAGGCGATGCCGACCGAAGCGGACAAAGCCGTAGATCCCGGTGAGGCGAAGGAGATTCTAGGAGCCCGTGACTTGCATATTGTGGACGTGTACGACGTCGATAAGGCGGGTAAATCGGCCCGGACCTATGGCAGGATCTACTATGTCAATCATCGTCTTCTCGTCTTCTACGCTTTTGATCTTGCTAAGGCCGAGAAGAACCACCTGGCCGCGGCTTTTCAAGCGTGGGGATTTCGCCAACCGCATTCGTCGACCGCTGAAAGTTTGGGGTTGTTTTATTTGGACAACGCAAGTCTCAATCGCTGGACGCTCCGCGTCTCTGATACCCAAGTCTTGTCACGAATCGATACTTTGTTTGTGACTGTCGAGCGGCCGGGCGGCAGCCGTTTTCCAAAAGGACGCCGGCTGCTTATGGCTTCTCTCGCTGGGCCGGCGAATCACCCATAGATTCCACTCGCTTCTCTGATGCTCGGTATGGCTTTCTAAACTTGCCTTGCTGTTCGACCGTCGGCCGGCTAGGTCTTCGGCGACATTTGGCAGACGGACAAACCTGCCTATACAGGAAAATTCTGCGTTCTCGGCCCCGGTTGAGAACTTCTGTGGCCCGAACCCATATTCATGACAGATAGGTTTGGGAGGCAAGGATGAACCGAAGGATTCTCGTACGGGCAATGGGTATCGTGACGATCGTGGCTCTTGCTACTGTGGCGGCGGTCGGTCAAACCACCTCAGCCACAGTCACTGGGGCCGTATCCGATGCAAGTGGCGCCGCGATCACCGGGGCTTCGGTTGTGCTGGAGAATGTCCAAACCAAGGGGCAGTCAACAGTCACGACCAATTCCGCGGGGTTTTACCGCGTCTCTGGACTATTGCCGGGATTTTACAGGGCGACCGTCACTAAGGATGGCTTCAAGTCAGTCGTGCGGGATGCCATTGAGCTTCACGGCCAGGATGAGATCGCTATCAACTATCAGCTTCAGGTGGGTTCGGTCACCGAGAGTGTCACGGTCACGGCCGAAGCCGCGTTGCAGACTGAGTCGGCAACCGTGAGTACGGTTATCGAATCGCGGCAGATCGAGAATACGCCTCTGAATGGCCGCAACGTAATGAACTTGGCGTCATTGACGCCGGGTGTGGTTCCGCAGGGTGCCACCTCCGGCAGTCCCCTAGGCAATCAAGCTGCGATCGGGAACTACACGAACCCAGCGGGTTGGGGAAACTACCAAATTGGCGGCGGGTTCTCGGGTGCCAATACGGAATATATAGATGGCGGTCCTCTAAACCTTCCGGTAGCAAACTGGATCGGGATACTGCCCTCCCAGGACTCCATTCAGGAATTTAGAGTCGAAACCAACAACATCAGCCCCGAATACGGACGCTACTACGGCGGGGTGATGAACTTTACTACGAAGTCCGGAACGAACCAATACCATGGCACTGCGTACGAATATTTTCGAAACACTGTGCTTGACGCAAACAGTTTTTTCAACAAAGCGGCTACTCCCCAGGTGGATCGCCCTCCAGTCCAGCAGAATCAATACGGCGTTTCTCTTGGCGGGCCGGTGAAGAAGGATAAGATCTTCTTTTTTGGTAGCTGGGAAGGTTACAAGAATCGATCCGGCCTGCCGTATTTGACAACCGTGCCAACAGTTGCCGAGACAACAGGGGACTTCAGGGCGGACCCTCCGTGGTCAGAGACTTCCTCGGCAACCAGGTGTCGTGCAACGGGGTGCTGAACACGGTGTGCCCGGACGCGACTGCTTTGTACATGGCCAGCGTGTTCAAGTACTGGGCGACGCCGAACATTACTCCACGAGCGAACGGTAACAACTTCGCTACCAACGCCAGTTCGGGCACAAGCAGTAACGGGATCACGGCCCGGGGCGATTATAACCTCAGCTCCCGTCAGCAACTTTTCGCGCGATATTCGTGGTGGAAAACCAATACCCTCGGTACAAACTACTATCACAATAACGTGCCTCAACCGGAGGTGCTCAGCACTTCGCATCAAGCGGTGCTGGGGGACACCATTACACTCACTCCCACAATGGTTGCCGACCTAAGAGCGTCCTACCTGAGATTCAACTTTGTCTCGCAACCGCCGAGTATTGGACACGTCGACCTGTCAAAGTTCGGCCCGGCCTATGCGGCGCTTCAGCCCCAGGCAACATTCGACGTCCTTCCGGTGCCATTCCTGGCGGGATATGGAAATCAGTTTCCACTCCTGATCATCAATGTTATCCAATACTACGACTACAATACTTTCAATTACTCTGGGAATATTACGAAGACGACGGGAAGAAGCGCGATCCGATTCGGCGGGGCCGTGAGACGCGTCGAGGCGTATTTCTCGGGCAACACCGGTCTTGGTCCGACCGGTATTTTCCTGTTTGTCGGAGGATTTCCAACCAACAACGAGTTCGCTAACTTCATGCTTGGATCGTTTATCCCAAACCAGTTCGGTATTGGAACTGGACGTGACACTCAGACGATCAATTTCAATCAGGGCTATTACGTGAATGAGACCTTTCATGCGAATTCCCGCCTTACCTTGACGGGAGGGGTCAGGTGGGAGATCCCTGGAGCGGTGAGCGAAAAGCAAGATCTAAACACGGTTTTCCTGCCGAACATTGCCAGTCCGTTGGGGACCATATCCAATCCCGCAACCGGAAACTCGCAAGCGCTCCGCGGAAATCTCGCGCTGGTGAACTCTTCCGACTACAAAAGCCGGCTTGACGACGTCCAGCATTATCATCTGCTTGCGCCAAACCTCGGCTTCTCGCTGAGGGTCTTGCAGAACACGGTGCTTCGTGGCGGCTATGGAATGTCGTTTATATCGTTGGATTCGCAGGGCGCTCTTTCTCCCTTTAATTCACCGATCAACTCGGTAAACACCCCGCCTCTTGGTACTTTGAGCAACCCGTTCCCGCAGATCAATGGGGTGTTGCCTCAACCCGTGGGGAGGGACCCGAACTTTTCCGCTGCCCTTCAGGGGCTTGCGGTCGGCGGCAGAATCCCTGGGGCAAAGTATCCGTACGTGCAGCAGTGGAACCTGAACATTCAGCAGCAGTTGCCCTGGGACACGGGATTTCAAATTGGTTACCAGGGATCGAAGGGCACCCATCTGGAGATGGGCCTTACGGTCAACCAGTTGGGTGACAATTACATCAGCCAGGCTGTCACACAATACAACAGCCTAGTGAGTTCAGGATCAACTCCCGCGCAAGCTGACGCCCAGACCTTCTTGAACCAACAAGTGGCAAATCCTCTTGCGGGAAAGCTTGCGGCGGGAAGCGCTTACAACGGTGCGACCGTCAGGCAAGGTCAACTTCTCCGTCCGTATCTTCAATTCAATGGTGTTAATAACGCAGCTGCCAATGTCGGTACCTCAAACTACAACTCGCTCCAAGCCAGCCTTCAGAAGCGTTTTCACTCTGCAGGAACTTTTTTTGCTGCTTACACCTGGGCAAAACTCATAGGAACTGTAGACACGCGAACCGGCTTCCTGGAAGGGAACACGACGGGAGGGATTCAAGACACTAACAATCTCGCGGCGGAGCGCTCGCTGGAAAGCTTCGATGTTCCGCAACGACTGGTTCTGAACTATTCCGTCAACCTGCCGCTTGGCAAAGGCCAAAAGTGGTTAGGGGGCGCAGGGACCGGTCTGAATCGGGTCATTGGCGGCTGGAGATTGAGTGGGATTACGACGTTCCAGTCAGGGTATCCGATTGCCCTTTCGGCGCAACCAAACGATCTGTCGAATAATTTTGGAACAGGCGGGATTCGCCCCGACCGGGTTCCGGGTTGTGAGGCAAAGATTGGGGGGAGCCCGGTCTCCCGGCTCAATAGGGCGTTCAACACAGCCTGCTTTGTGCAGCCTTCTACACCTTTCAGTTTTGGCAATGAAGGCAGGGTGGATTCACAATTGCGCGGTGATGGTGTTAAGAACTGGGATATTGCAATTGCGAAAGATACTCAAATCACCGAGCGGATTCGCGCCATCTTCGAAACCGAATTCCTCAATGCGTTCAACAGGACCCAGTTTGGCCCTCCCGCCAGCCAGGTGGGCTCGCCGGGATTCGGCGCCATAAGCAGCACCTTGAATAACCCAAGAGAAATACAATTCTCGCTGCGGCTTGCCTTCTGATGCGGCGCCGCCAGTTTGGGCACTCTCACCAGTAAGCATGACCCGGCTCGCGATCCACGTCGTTGAGGTTGCCAAAAAGAGGCCGCTTTCGTTGCGAGTCTCGGGAAGCTCCCCTGTAAAACATGGAACGTGCGCAACAAAAAATCGCGAGGGTTGACTGATGCGATCTGCAAGGCAAGCTACATTCTTCGGTTTCGCTTTTCTGTTAATACAGCTTTTTCTGGCGGCCCGTGCCCTAGCCCAACCGCCCGGCTTCTTTGTCCGTCCTCGGCCTTCAGCGCATAACGGTTTTCTGTATCAACCCAGTGAAGGGTTCTTCTGGGATCCGTCCATTATCTATGCCAACAACCAGTACTACATGTTCTCGATGTACAGCGGTGACAAAGTCTGGCTTGCGACATCCCAGGATGGGGTTCACTGGAAAGACTACGGAGTAGTCATTAAGTCAGAGGGATTCAAGAACAACGCTGTGTGGAAGCAATACGTCACAAAAGTCGGCGACCGCTACATCATGAATCACGGCGCATTCACCGACAAGGGAACCAACAACAATCTTCTCCGCTTTTACGAGTCGACGGACTTGATCCAGTGGAAATATTCCTACAAAGTCCCAATCGACCCTAACTTTTACTCCGCTCAAGGCCGATGGGACCACATGTTCATGATTCCCAAGAATGAAGCCAAGCCGGGTGACGGTTATTTGGGATACGTGGTTGCCGACCCCATTGATCACGGCGGGTTCGAGCAACACGCAACTGAAACCAGTAACAGGACAGTACCAA
>CAWBXL010000056.1:0-26052 GCA_963792305.1 uncultured Acidobacteriaceae bacterium
ATATATTGCTTTCATTACATTTTTTGGACAAGATTGCGTTCTTGGTGATTTATTACCTTGGACTTGGAGGAAACCAGGCAAAATTGGTAGCGGTGCAGAATGACTTGTGGCAAGACCTGTCCTTAGGGACGGGCTGCCACTTGGGGTGCTATTACGTTTTGTACTGAGGGTTACTCGGTCTGACGGCGGAGACCACAAAGGTCTTGCGGAGGGCATCCTCAAGAGCCGAGTATTCCTGATGGCCGTCCCTGCTCGTATTAGCAATTCGTTAATGCGTTGCTGCATGGCTGCGGTCGCGGCTTCAGCAGGGCGGAAGTTGGGCGCTATCCGAGTTCCATCGAGGGCACCGCGTAATAGTTTGACCCAGTCTTGCTGACTGTCGCTAGCCATAGGGAAGAGTTTTTGACTCGAGGGGTACTCCTATACTTTAAACCTAGAAACGCGTCTATAGCCAGCAAAGCATAATCTGTTGGTTCGACAGCGAACAAAAAACAGCACTATTTCAGGGGGTTCTATATTAGCTGGGACGTTGAAACGTCTGCTTATCTGGCGCATGGACGCGATAGCATTGGCAGGCGGCCTGCTGATAAGCCTTATGCTTTACGATTTTGACGCTGCTGAGGTTCTCGATCATGCCTGCCCGTCGGACAATAACTGCAGCAAGACGACGCTGGGGCCCTGCCTAGCATTCGCGAATAAATTCGCGGGCTGACGGGCAGGACTTTGGCCTCGCACCCGGTCCCTAATAGTGCCAGCGGGCGAGGCGCTGCTCTGATTTCGTGCAGGCGCATTGAGGCAGTCATCCGGCCACTTGCACACCGGCGCATTAAAACATACCGATTGGTGATGAGCTGGAGATCCGGCGGTATGGGGAACTCGTCGAGCACCTCGGAACCGCGGATGCCACACACAACCGGAGGCCATGATGCGCCGTAGGGCTCGCGCCCGAGGATTCCACCAGAGGTGACCAATGATTCCTTCACGGCCGACCATGGCAATTTCCCACACTTGGGCCATCGTGGTGATCACGACCCATCGAGGCCAGGCTACTATTTATAAATACGCTAATGGATTTTTTCGCCTGGTCCTTGCTGTAGAATTCCGTGGGCGGTCCAGCTCAATGGGTCGAGGTGCGGGGTGCAAGCGTCCGAATTCCTCGGCTGCGACGGTTAGGAAGGGCAGCATTCTTCACCGGATTTCCGGTGATGTCCGGCGGGAATCCCTACTGTGTGACAGATTTGTGCCTTTGTCGTAGTGAGACCAATGTTTCTTTATAGGTTCCTCACGGCGGGATAATAGTACGCACCAATTTCAACTGCAGTGCGCGTAGAGGTACGGTGGATGGAAAGAGATGTCAGTTCGACAACGAAAAATGCATAAAACCGTGGTACTGTAGAGGTTACTTCAGGCCGAGTCCGCCGTTAAAGTGCTGCTCAATGACGCGATAACACTCGCAAGCGCAGTTTTCCAGGCGCTTGCGGTTGAGTACTTTAATGGTGCCGCGGATATTTTCAATGAAAGTGCGTGTCTTTGAGTATAACTGCGGCAAGGGCTGACGCTGGGGATGTTTTGCTGCCCAGCATCTGGAGGAATTCGTGGGTCAGGGTAGAGCATCGGAACTCCTCACGATCCTGGCACATCAGCAGCCAGCGGGCCAAGCGTTGCTCGGAGTCCACGCAGGCGCTCGCAGGCTGCTACCTGCGCCGGGACCCGGAACCGCTGCCTGCATCAGTACAAAACCTAGTCCAGGCCATCCACACACAGAGGCTGGGTCGAGGTTAACTGACTACTCAGCCGCCTGGCGTTAATGGCAATCTCAAACTCGGCAGAGCCGGACGATTGCGTCATACGCGCCGCAGGCCTACTGCCAGACAAGGGTCCCACCCACAACTTCTTTGCCCACTATGCCAAACTCGGACGGCCACCCCCAACCACCTTCTTGGTGCCGACTACCAGCGAGCCATGCGCCGTGTCGGGGAAATAGGCGGATTCAATTTCTTCCCCCTGATCGTGGAGCACTATGTGAAATCGAGATCAACGTATTCAGATAAGGGCGGATTACATTGTATTCGCGGTCCGGGATGGGCAGAGTATGTTTTTACAGTTTTCCGAGTTGGAGTCACTGCGAGTACCGGCGCAAATGGTACGAGCTTAGGTTTGACGCCAGCTATGATATTTGATGTTGCCACGTTACTGTAGTGATGCACGCGAGTTTGACCTCGTTGCATCCCAACGGAAAACAAATCTGAAGGCCTAGATTTCGGACATGGGAGTAGATGCAGAAAAGTGGGGCCGTGGCGGCCCGCTTTTTGATGTAGCACTAACCAGATACTGTGATGATTTATTACGCGCGCGCAACAGATGTAGCCGCGGGGGAACATGGTTTAGGAGTGGGGAGACGCTGGACTTGAACTTTTTTCCATTTTCCTCGCCATTCACTTTTTGTCCGGCTCCGCCACCCCGCCTTTGAAGAAGGCGCCATCTTCAATGAAATTCTGGCTGCGATGACGTCGCCGGTAGGGAAGCCGTCCGTGGCCGACGTCATGGTCGCTGGCGGTGAGTGACCGCGGACTTTGCCAAGCACCACGATTTCGCGGGCATGTTGGCGGAAACTACTCCGTTATGGCCTACGTCACGGTTTCCAATGAGCTTGATTGAGCCTCTCAGGTGCTCCGTCGATGTAAAGCTGTATTCGGAACCGGTCACTTCGCCTTTAATGACGAGACACTTTGCGAATTGTCGCCTGGTCCGCAGTGCTGGTGGGAAAAGCGGACGAGGGCTGCTTGGTGTTTCATTGAATCTGCAGAGGTTGTCGGGGTACTTAGGGTGCTCCCGTTGAACTCGGCGAGCTGGTTGGTTTATTGTTGGTTTCCACATGACTGATCTTTTCCACCAATTACAACTTAAATTATTTCGGAATCTTTGCGATTTAACAATTCTGAAATTGCAGTTTAGTTGAGGTAATTGAGGTGTCCCCTCGTGCAATAGGTAGGCAGGGTGTACTTGTGTTATTCTTGTTGGGAGGGGTAGGGGATGGTGTAGTGAGGCCCGGCGCCGAAGGTAGTTGGATCCTAAAATGCGAGACCGCCAGGAGTACACCAAGAAAACCTGTTTGGGATGGAGCTCGAGATTCTTTTAGAAAACCTCAGGAGAGCTTTTATGGATAGGAAGTCACTCATCGGCTCGGTGCGGAGGCGTCGGAACATTCTGCTTATTTTCGGCGGAACATTTCCCTGGTTTCAGATGCGGAAATATTCGCCGCGCCGGAGACGCAGGCGGCTACAATTTGTTATTGCTGCGCGGGCTCAGCGAAAAAGATGGGTGACTTGTTATGGCCGCAGCGGAGCGCCAAGGAAGCGTTGGGGGGACCGCCAATGACACTGAGTGAAATTTTTTGCTTACCGGAAGTTTGTGGATTGCATATGAGCCGAAAACAAGATCTCTGGAGGATTCTCAAAAAAAAAAAAAAAAAAAAAAAACTACTGGGGTATTTAGAAACGGACTTTAGCTGATCTTGGAGGTGAGTTTGAACTGCCATTCTGAAGTCCACATTGTATTTGTTTTGTGGATTAGAAGATGATGCATGGACGCCAGCAGGTATCCGCTAATAATGGTGATCTTAGTGGTGGGCATTAGCTTATATGATCGCCGGGCATGAACTGCATCATCGGCGGATTTTTGTGGAGAATATTTTCCATCACACAAGCTGGAGTGCGCATTCACGCCTCAGAAAACAAGCATCTCAAAAAAATCGAGTTGCAACCCAAGTGTAGCTGAAGCTCAAACAGCTATGCGCGAACTGGGCGTGCACTGGGGTGCGCAGCGCGCAACAAGTTGACGGCGCGACTGGAAACCAACCGTTCCAGTCGCGCCGTCAACTCTTTGCGCTCAGCCCCATGCACGCCCAGTTCGCGCATCAGCTGTTTGAGCTTCGCGCTACGCTTGGGTTGCAACTCGATTTTTTTGAGAATGCTTGCTTCTGAGAGCATGAGGAAGGGAATTACGCACTCAGCCGGTGTGATGGAAAATACTTCTCCACAAAATCCGCACGGATGATGCAGTTCATGCCCTGCGATCATATAAGCTAATGCCCGCACACTAAGATCACCATTATTAGCGATACCCTGTCGCGTCCATGCATCATCTTCTAATCCACGAAACAAATACAATGTGGACTTGCGAATTGCATCAAACTCACCTGCAAGATCAGCTAAAGTCCGTTTCTCAAATCCCCCAGCACGCACATAGTCATCCTGCTCAAATCCTGCCAGAGGAGTCTTGTCCGCTCGTGCAATCCGCAAAGCCCGGTAAGCAAAAATCCGCTCAGTGTCATTCACATGCCCCAACGCTTCCTTGGCGCTCCATTTATCCGGGCCATAACGAAAGTCACCATCTTTTTCGCTGAGCCCGCGCAGCAATGACAAAGTCTCACCCACCTGCGTCTCCAGCACAGTCAAAATGTCCGCATCCGAAACCAGGGAAATATATCGCCCAAAATAAGCAGAATGTTCCGACGCCTCCGGCCGGCCGACGATAAAGTGTTTCCTATCCATAAAAGCTCTCCCTGAGGTTTTCTAAAGGATACCCGACTTCCGTCCAACAGGTTTTCTTCGTGTACTCAGCGCGCTTTTCTCGGCGATCTCGGCGTTTTAAGATCCGACTTTACCTTCGGCGCCGGGCCTCACTACACCATCCCCTACCCTCCCAACAGATCACACAAGTACACCCTGCCCTACCTATTGCACGAGGGGGAACACCCTAAAAATGTCAATATTTCCTCAACTAAACTGCAATTTACCGGAGTACAATCGGCAAAGATTCCGAAATAATTTAAGTTGTAATTCATCCGGAAAGGATTTATTCGTCATGTGGAAACCAACCAATCAACCCAACACCACCACCCCGGCTCGGCCGGTAGAACAGGAGCGCCCTAGCATGCCCCCGACAACCTCTCCGGTCAATGAAACGCCAGCAGCCCCTCGTCCGCTTTCCACCAGCACTGCGGACCAGGCGACCATCGGCAAATCTCTCGTCATTAAAGGCGAAGTGACCGGTTCCGAATCACTTTACATCGACGGACGCGTAGAAGGCTCAATCAACCTGGCTGGAAACCGCGTGACCGTAGGCCGTAACGGAGTAGTTTCCGCCAACATCAATGCCCGCGAAATCGTGGTGCTTGGCAAAGTCCGCGGTAACCTCACCGCCAGCGACCGCGTAGACATCCGCAGCGACGGCTCCCTTACCGGCGACGTAGTCGCAGCCAGAATTTCCATTGAAGATGGCGCCTTCTTCAAAGGCGGAATCGACATCCGTAAAGCCGGACAAAAAGTGAATGGCGAGGAAGTGAAAGAGACCAAGTCCAGCGTCTCCACTCCTGAACCTGCCGCGGCTACATCTGTTGCGCGCGCGTAATAGATCATTCACCGTATCTGGTTAGTGCTACATCAAAAAGCGGGCCGCCACGGCCCGCTTTTCTGCATCTACTCCCATGTCCGAAATCTAGGCCTTCAGATTTGTTTTCCGTTCGGATGCAACGAGGTCAAACTCGCGTGCATCCACGGCGGCCCGGAGGGTGTGAACGTGGCAACATCAAATATCATCACTGGCGTCAAACCTAAGCTCGTACCATTGCGCCCCGGTACTCGCAGTGACTCAACTGGGAAAACTGTAAAAAACGTACTTCTGCTTTCCATCCCGGACCGCGAATACAATCTAATCCGCCCTTATCTTGAATACGTTGATCTCGAACATCACATCATGCTCCACGATCAGGGGGAACAAATCTGAATCCGCCTATTTCCCCAACGACGGCATGGTTTCGCTGGTAGTCGGCACCAAAGATGGTCGTAGCGTCGAAGTTGGCATAGTGGGCAAAGAAGGTATGGTAGGGACCCCTCTGGCAGTAGGCCTGCGGCGCGCACCATATGACGCAATCGTCCAGATTCCGGGCAGCGCCATTGCCATTAACGCCAGGCGGCTGAGTAGTCAGTTAACCTCAACCCCACGTCTGTGGATGGCCCTGACTCGTTTTGTACTGATGCAGGGTCTACAGATGGCGCAGGTAGCAGCCTGCAACCGCCTGCATGAACTCGAGCAACGCTTGGCCCGCTGGCTGCTGATGTGCCAGGATCGCGTGGATTCCGACATGCTCTACCTGACCCACGAATTCCTCGCCCAGATGCTGGGCACGGGACGCCCCAGCGTCAGCCTTGCCATCGGTATGCTCGAACACGCCGGCTTCATTGAAAATATCCGCGGCACCATTAAAGTACTCAACCGCAAGCGCCTGGAAGACTCCGCTTGCGAGTGTTATCGCGTCATTCAGCATTTTAACGGCGGACTCGGCCTGAAGTAACTACTACGAGTCCACCGTTTTATCCGTTCGTTGTCGAACTGACATCTCTTCCCATCCCACATACTCTACGCGCACTGCGTAAATGCGTCGGATTACTGTTGTCCCACAGTGAGGAACGTGAAAGAGAACATTGGTCTCACTGACAGAAGGCACAAATCTGTCACGCGGGTCGGGATTCGCACGGACATCACCGGAAATCCGGTGAAGAATGTGCCTTTGCTGACCGTCGCAGCCGAGGAATTCGGACGCTTGCGCCCGCACCTCGAGCCCATTGAGCTGGATCACCGGCAAATTCTGCACGAGGCCGGCGAAAAAATCCGTTACGCGTATTTCCTGAATGGTGGCCTGGCCTCGATGGTAGTGATCACCAGCGATGGCCGAAGTGTGGAAATTGCCATGGTCGGCCATGAAGGAATCATTGGGTCGCCTCTGGTGGTAGGCCTCGGGCGCGAGCCCTACCGCGCCATCATGCAGATTCCCGGTTGTGTCCTGCGCATCCGTGCCGAGGTGCTGGAGCAGATTTTGCCCCATGCGCCGGATCTCCAGCTCATCACCAATCGGTATGTTTTAATGCGCGGTCTGCAAGTGGCCCAGATAGCTGCCTGCAATCGCCTGCACGAAATCGAGCAGCGCCTCGCCCGCTGGCTGCTTATGTGCCAGGACCGGGTCGAGGCCAAAGTCCTGCCCGTCACCCACGAATTTATTTCGCAAATGCTAGGCACAGGACGCCCCAGCGTCAGTCTTGCTGCCGGTATTCTCCAACGGGCAGGCATGATCGAGAACCTGCGCGGCAGCGTCAAAATCGTAAACCGTAAGGCCCTCGAGCAGGCCGCCTGCGAATGCTATCGCGTCATGCGCCAGATCAGCGGACGTTTCAACGTCCGCTAATATCAGACCCCTGAAATAGTGCTGTTTTTTGTTCGCTGTCGAACCGACAGATTATGCTTTGCTGGCTATCCTCACGTTGCTGGGTTGAAGTATAGGAGTACCCCTGATTCAACCCTTCCCTATGGCTAGCGACAGTCAGCAAGACTGGGTCGAACTATATCGCGGTGCCCTCATGGAACTGGATCGCGCCCAACTTCCGCAAAAAATTGAAGCCGCGACCGCAGCCATGCAGCAACGCATTAACGAATTGCTAATGAGCAGGGACGGCCATCAGGAATACTCGGCTCTTGAGGATGCCCTCCGCAACCTCCGCTCTCTCCGCCGTCAGACCGAGTAACCCTCAGTACAAACGTAATAGCACCCAAGTGGCAGCCCGTCCCTAAGGACAGGTCTTGGCAAAATCATCCTGCACCGCTCCCCCAATTTTGCCTGGTTACCTCCAAGTCCAAGGTAATCAATCACAAGAACGCAATCTTGTCCAAAAAATGTAATCAAAACCTCATCCAACCGCTAAGTCCTTGAGCCTCCACATTTGGGCCTGTCCAGATTTTGGAAGCCGCTGATTACGTTAGTACCGTTGTTCTAATCCAGCTTTAACGAATAATGCGAAATAACGCTTCCGTGAGCTCTCGGAACATGAGAAGGCAGTGCACTGCGCACGGCAGCGATAAAAGCAGTAACAAACGGGAGAGAGGAAACAAATATGAAATTCGCGACCAAAAATATGGCGCGTGTAGCCGTGATCGTTATGGTCATCGCTGTCGCGTCCACATTGGCCTCGGCACAGTTGAACTCAAATGCGCCGACCATTGCTCTGAACGCAACCCTGAATGAAGCCGTCACGGTCAACTTGTCCGGCAACACTGTGAACTTCAGCATGACACCGGGATCTGCCACCAACAACGGCAGTACCGGTATCACCGCGACCACCAACTGGAGTTTGGCAGCCGGCCGCACCGCGGTGTCGCTCTACGCCTACTTCACCAGCGCAACCGTTGCACTGAACCAGGGTGCAAACAACATCCCATCTTCGGCTTTCAAAATCCAGGTTGGTGGCGTCGGAGCTTTCAACGCTCTGACCAACACCGTCCCGGCACCAGGAGCGGCAGCCAACGCTGGTCTGCAATTGGGAACAGCTACCACGATCACTGCTGCCAATCGCGTTTCCAACAGAACCGACGCGATTGCATTCCAGATCGATCTGTCCGGCGGTACGTTGCCGACTCTTCCAGTCGGTCTCTATACCGGTACCTTAAACATCGCAGCTCAGGCTACTCCGTAGTCAGAGCTTGCTAGGACTCGCAGTACGAAGTTGCAGGGAAATGGCAAAGGTGGGGAGGGCAACAGCCCTCCACCTTTGTCGGAGTTACAAAAAGGTTTTGACCCGAAAGTAGCGCAAGACCCGAGTAGAACGACCCAGTACAGCAGGACCCAGTGAGCAAGACCCAGTACGCGGTGCCCCCACCTCCATCGCGCGATGTAACAGAAAGAAAATGTTGTAACAAATTGGTGAGAGGAAACATTTTCGATGAAATCGAATTTCACGCTTTTTGCACGAGTGTCTACAGCGGCACTTTTTGTAATTATCGCGGGATCAATTGCTTCCGCGCAGGTGAACTCCAATACGCAGACCGTCACTTTAACTGCGACCCTGAATGAATCGTTGACTGTGAATTTGTCCGGGAATGTGGTCACTTTCAGCATGACCCCCGGCGCAGCCAACAACGCCGGCAATACTGCCGTAACTGCGACGACCAGTTGGGCGCTGAACGCAGGGCGAACTACAGTGCGGCTCTATGCCTATTTTGCCAGCGCCGCCTCCGCCCTGAACAACGGCGCGGGAAATAACATTCCGTCCTCGGCGTTCAAAATCCAGGTGGGCGGTGCTGGGGCCTTCAACGCCCTGACTAACGCTGTTCCTTTTAACGGAGCTAACGCCGGTTTGCAGTTATTCACTCAGGCCATCACCAATGCCAATCGCGTTTCGAACCGCAGCGACTCGCTGGCCTTCGTCATTGATCTGTCCGGTGGTACCTTGCCGACCCTTCCAGTTGGCGGCTACAACGGCACGTTGAGCATTCAAGCTCAGGCTACGCCGTAAGTGGCTGGGAGAAGTTTTAAGTAGTGATCTCGCAGCGGAGAAGCCGCTGGGATGGGAAACGAACCATGCAACGGTTACAACTGATCAATCTGCTTCTCACCGTCACCCTGATGGCGATGGGATCAGTGTGTGCCCGTGCTCAGACCCTGACCGTGTCGCTGTCCACGAACTCAGTCAACTTCAATTTGACCGCCGGCAGCAACGCCGATCCCGGCAGCAATTCTGTAACCGTCACGACGGCATGCAACTGCTTTCTGCAAACCGTGAACGTATACGCCTATTTCAACAATGCGGCAGCTGCGCTGAGTCAGTCAGGAAACAACATTCCATCTTCCGCATTCCAGATTTCCACCGGTGGTGGAGCATTCCAGCCGCTGGTCAACACTGAACCGTTTGGCGGAGCCAGCGCCGGCGTCCGTATCTCAAACTTTTTCACGTTTTTACCGGGTTTCGGTTCGCCTCATAGCGACACCTTGACCTTCAACATTGACCTGAGCACAGGGACTCTACCCAGCCTGTTCCCAGGAACTTATAGCGGGACCCTGAACATTCGGGCGCAAGCCCCTTAAGTACGTCTACAGGCTCCTGGTAGGAGTGGTGAATGCAAGTAACTCGAAAAAGACTTATCGCGACGGCCCTACTTTCCGTCGCGCTGGCTGCACTGGCCCCCGGCGTCAAAGCGCAGACCCTGACTGTTGCCGTCAACACGCACGCCGTCAATTTCGCATTGACCAAAGCCAGCGCAACCAATCCCGGCAGTAATCCCGTGGTGACAACAACAACCTGGGCCGGCGTCGGCAATGGCCGCAATCTCACGGTGTACTGCTACTTTGCCAACGCAAATTCGGCATTGAGCGGCCCCGGAGGAAATATCCCGTCCTCGGCGCTTTCTATTTCAGTGAACGGAACTGCGTTCCGTGACATCACTTTTACGGAGCCAACCGGGGGCGCCAATGCGGGACGCCACATTGTTTTTGATATTGGCATCGGGAACGCGGGAACAAGGACCGACTCGACCGTCTTCAACATGGATTTAAGCACGGGGACTTTACCTCAACTGCTACCCGGCACATACGTCGGCACGTTGAGCATTCGCGCACAAATACTTTGAACCAGGAATTGTGGAGAAACACGAATATGAAATTCGTTAAGGCAATTTTGAGCGGCGTGCTCCTGATGACAGCAGCGCTCTCAGCGCAGACTGTGAAGCCGGTAATTTCTGAATTGGGCAATCCTGCCAAGGGCCGAATCGAGTACTACAACGACAGCCTCACCCCGCTGAATGTAGTTCTGGAACCCAAGAGCTTCACCGTTTCCGAAACCGGCGAGATCAGCTACCGTCCGCTCGACACCACGGTTCACCTGAAGCTCTCTACAACCAGCTTCCGCATTCCTCCGCAACAGTCGTTCTACGTTTTCTACGAAGCGGATTCACCACAGGCCCCGGCATGGTTTGTCATCTACGCAGCCTTCAGCGGATTTCCTTTCCGTAGCCAGCAGGGGATGAACATCCGTCTCGAGTTGCCCCACACGGTTTATCTGCTCCCGAAAAAGAACGTGGGCAAATCCGATATTCAGGTGGATCGCTTGGAGTTCAAGCCCGCGGAGAAAAAGCTGATCGTCGAAGTAGAAAACACCAGCGAAAACTTCGGGCGCGTCCAGCAAACCGTCGTGGCTTTCGGCAAGAAAAAACAGGAAGCCCCGGGTTTCCCGATCTTCCCGCACCGCAAACGCATCATGGAAATTGCTCTGGAACAGAACGAACCGCCCACCGGCGTGGTGCTTGAGTTTACCAATTTCAAAGTTGAGGAGAAGGTCCAGGCTTTAACAGCACAGTAGTAAGGTAACAATGCTAAGTTCCCTCAAATCCGGTTGCTGCCTGCTGCTGGGAATCTTCCTGGCCGTGCCTCTGTCTGCCCAGATTTTTACATTGGAAGGCGGCACCTCCACGTTATTCAACGCCGACGGCGGTACGATGTCGGTCAAAGCTCCCAACTATGACGGCAGCATAGGCGCAGGCATGTATCAGGGGCACTTCCTGATGGGAGCAGTAGCGCGCACCAAGCTGATGGGCTACACCGTCATCTCTGGCGATGACACCGTACGCTTTGACTTACCTACAGATGTTTTCGGCAACACGTCATACTTCTCCGCCCGCGGCATAGGCATCTCCCGCAATTATGAAAAGTCAGGTTTCTATGTGTTGGGTGGAGTCACTTCGCAATGGATGGGCAGCGGCTACTTTCAAGCCGCACGCTCCGAAGATCCCGCCAGCGCATTCTTCTATCATCAAACTCTAGCCAGGAATCTGCATTTCTTCTCGCGCAATATTTTTTCCCGTAAGAGCACATCGCTCCAGGGTCTCGAATGGGACGCTGAAAAATGGCTGAAGACCTCAGTCACCGCAGGCATGGGATCAGGCAAGCCATACATGGCGACAGCAATTGACGCGGAACTTCAGCAACTAACTCTTCGCGCCAGCTATGCCTACGTGAATCCCGACTTCCGCCGAGTCACCGTCCTCGCGCTGGAAAACTCTGAACCAGAGCGCGAGAATATTGAAGCAACATATCACTTCACCCGTAACGACAGCATCAGCGCCTCGCACCGCAACCTGCTCCAGCCGCTGACTCTCAACAGCCCATACGCCCGCGCCAGCATGGACCAGATCGGCGGCAACTTCCAGATTGCGAAAACCTACTTCGGCTCGTCCGTCTACACCTCCCGCTTCTCCGGGGAAAATTCCTGGGGCACAAACTTCTTCGCCGGCCAAAGAATTAAGTTCATGGACGTAAGCGCCAATTACTTCGTCAGCAAAAGTGGGACCCACAAACCTGAGTCCATGGTGAACGGCACGTTCCGCGAAACCATTACGCCACGTTTCAGCCTGCTTCAGGTATTGACCTACACCAACAACCAATTTGCCCTGGCCTACGGCGGAAGTTTCATCACCAACCGTTTTAACGTAAGCCTCGACTATCAAACGCAGTATCTGGCCTTCCGCACTGACAAGCCGTTCCAACAAACCATGTCAGTGAACGCCAGCGTCAAGATCGCTGGCCCGCTGGCCCTGAACCTGACTTCAAGCCTCGCCCCGGACGGCCATACCCGTTACTCGATCGGCGCGACTACGTATCTCTATCGCTACGGTGGATTGTTCCCCGGCATGGGATCGCCCAATGACGGCTACAAATTTCCTAAGTACTTGGTGCAGGGAATCGTGAAGGACCAGGAAGGAAAAGCAGTCGCCGGAGCTGCCGTGCAAATCGGCAACCAGATGGTCTTTACCGACGGCGATGGACGGTTCCTCTATCGCTCGAAGAAGCACAAAGAGTGGCAGTTCGCAATCGTCCCCAGCCAATTTCTGATCAACGGCTTTTTCGAAGCAGTGCAGGCCCCGCCGACAGTGACCACAGAAAAAGAAGATCAGGCACAGGATGTAATCGTGATCGTGCGCCGCCTGACGCCGCAGGAAGCAAAATTAAATTCGATTGCCAAAGCAGACTTTGATAAATACGAACCTAAATTGCCTGTGCACGAATAGTCAGCACGTCGTTCTTATTATCAGAAGCCGGCAGCGAGCCAGATTGAATCTCCACACTAGGTGTATCTAAAGAAGCAGGGACTAACTGTTCCGCTCCCGAGCTGGAAAACATCACCACGCGAACCACACCAGGTCCGCGTAGCCACTTCGCCTTGAAAGTCACCGGAACATTCGGCCGAGCATTGGCCACAAAAGAATCAAACAAGCCAAACTCCGGTTGCGCCGAGATGGAAACCGATTGCTCCACCACCGCACGCAAAAAAATTCCAGCCGAGGCAGAGTTAAGCCCACCAACCCGGCTCGCCGCAAAACCCGGCGCACTTAATAAAGAGAAGACCAGGACCACTCGAGAAGTACGCTGCAACATTTTGCACCTACCTGAAAACGAAAAGACAGAACCATCGCCCTGGGAAAGGCGGCAGCAATCATACGTCCGCGAGCTGATCAGAACAAGCCCACAAACGCAGGTATGAGATGCAAGAAACCGCCAAACCGCCTGCCAGAAGCGAGGTTCAGAGCTATATATCGGCACTTGGGGATTTCTTCATTAGGAAAGATAAGAAAGGAGTATCGAATACGGCACCAATATATGGTCTGCAAAACGAAGATATAACTGAATATGAGGGATAGCCGGCCCACAAATCGCCACAACTCAAGTCGCGCAGCGACAGAAATGCGATAAGCCCCGGACGGAAGTGCCGGGAAAGCAGTAATTATGACTGAGTCCCGCCAGGGACGGCACTGCAACTGCCACGTCTTAAAATAAAAAGGCGGACACCCAAAGGCGTCCGCCCGAAATCCACTAAACTACAGCGTCTTTAAAAACGCCACCAAATCCGACTTCTGCTGCCGTGACAAATTCAAATTAAACCGCTGATCATAAAAATTAACAGCGTCCAACAACGTTGCCGCCCCGCCGTTATGAAAATAAGGGGCCCGCGCCGCCAACCCGCGCAAAATCGGCCCCTTCAACTTCCCAACATCGGAACATTTTCCGGTAATCATCGCCCGTCCAAGATCAGTCACCTTCAACGATGACCCATCCGCGCAAGCCACCGTATAAACCGGCAACCCGGAAATATTCAAAGCCGGCATCGCCGGATAATCGGTCGTTCCAATCTTGATTGCCAAGGAAACCGAATGGTCTCCAGCATTTGGCGCGTCATGACAGGTAGTGCAAGTCCCATTCACGGTCGAAAGCCCCGGCAGATCATTCAATCCAGCCACGCCTGTGATGGTGATTGGAAAGGTATTGAACAAAGCCTCTCCACGAGCCACCGCTTGCCGCGCCGCCGCATTTGGCCCGGTCGCATTGGCCCAATTCGCATATCCATTAAAGACCACAGGATTAAACGCCGCTCCCGAAGGATCAGCCCCCAACACATCATTTATCCCAATGTGAAAAGGCTGTGCCGACAGATTCTGCGGGCCACCCTTGCCTCCGCGATCCGTAAGGTTCCCAGCGCGCGTGTCATAAACCTGTGCCGTATATAACGCAGTCTCAAACGTCACAATGTCGGCCACCTGGTCCGCCGTAGGAACCTGTGCTGCTTCGGCATGACCGGTAGTAGCATCAATCGCCTGTGTAGCCAGATCATTTGCGATCGGCGCGCCCTTCACCGTCTCACGCCCATCCCACATCACGGTCGCCAAAAATCCCAAATTCGTACTTGGTAACGGTCGCCGGTACAAGGCCGCCGTCACGCTATTGGTCTCTGGACAGTCGTAAGGATCCTGAATGTCCTGAATAGAAAAATCGGCGGTAGTAGGCACGGCCAGGGAAACGCGAATCAACCCTTTCTTTAGCAGGAGGCTGTAAGCCTGCCGCCGCTTCTCGACCGTGGAAACATCCGCACTGGGACAATTCGCCCCATCCACTGTCCGGAAAATAGGATCGCGGCCTCCAGTGAACAGAAACCGGGCCTGAATATTCTGCGGAGTAACCGACCAGGCATCCGCCGGCTGATGGCAGGTAGAACAACTGCGCCCATTCGTCCCCAGGCTCTTGAAAAAAGCACTGTCCAAATTAATGCGATGGTTCTCGGTATAGGTACTCAAAATGCCGCTATCGTCGAGCGTAAGTAAAGGAGTAGGAACGCCGCTTCCGGCGAAAATCGCCGTACCGGATACTGCCAGAAGAACTACAAGCCCGACGCCGACCTTCCAAACCAACCGCCGACCGCCGGACGCACACATCCTCTTAAGCCTGCTGAGCATAAAACCGCCTCCAGGTTTCAATAAGCTGCAAAAATTTTCGTACTTAGGGGATCGTGCTACTGCACTAACGCGACGAAGTTACGCGCAAGGACACTCTAAAGTCCTCAAAGCGTCCTCAAAATTTCTCAAAACGGACTTGCGACAGAATTGCCGCAATAAAAATGAACAACTTGCAAGAAAAGCAGTAAAGCCCCAATGCATACTATCGCGAGCAATCCAATGCGGGGAAGAGTCGTTTCCTGTAGGAAGGGTTATCAGAAGTACACGTGGTGGTAATACAGGGTTTGGTAATTAAAGACGACCTCAAGTATCTGGAAATGCACCGAGTTCCCAGCTCATTGGAGTCTAAACCGCCGCAGTCGCGAAGCGACGGAATGTGAAAGCCCGGCACGGTAGTGCCGGGAAGCAGGCAGAGGATTGAGTCCCGCAGGGACGGCACATAGGCAAAAAGAAAAAGGCCCACGCGGAACCCAGCCGCGTAGGCCGAAAGTTTGGGACCCTATCGAGCGCCCAACAAAATATCCACGGTCAACTGATCCAGGAGTTCATAAGGCAGCCGCTTCGCCGCCATCGCATCCTTATCAAAGCTATGCCCCAGCAACGCCGCCGCCCCCTTCTTGGAATACTTCCCAACCCCAGGCCCCTTGGTGCTGGTGGAATTGACGTCCTTCAAAATCGCCTGGATCTCCTTATCCGCATTCCACCGCGCAGCCTTATCTTTCAAAATCAAATAAGTCTTCATGCACCCGCGCGCAAAATCCTTCACGCCGTCATAATTCTCCGTCCGGTAAGCATGCGCATCAAAGTGCCGCGACCCGGCATATCCCACATCCTCCAGATACTTCACCAGGAAAAACGCCGACTTCAGATTGTGCGATCCAAATCGCAAATCCTGGTCATAGCGTCCAAACGACTGGTCATTCAAATCAATGTGGAAGAGCTTGCCGGCTTCCCAAGCCTGGGCCACACCATGGGTGAAGTTCAAACCAGCCATGTGCTCGTGTGCGACTTCCGGATTCACTCCCACCATTTCTGGATGGTCCAGCGTTGGAATCAACCCCAAATAATGCCCGGTGGTAGACATGTAAATGTCCCCGCGCGGTTCGTTGGGTTTCGACTCAAGGGCGAACTTGTATCCATACTTTTGTTCAATGTTGTATTCGCAAAGATAGTTAATGCCCTCACGCAGCCGCTTCACCGCTTCATCGGGCCGCCGGCAAGCGTCGGTTTCGGTTCCTTCTCGTCCACCCCACAAAACAAAAATCTTGGCGCCGAGTTCGGCCCCAAGGTCCATGGCGCGCATAGTCTTCTGCACAGCGTAAGCCCGCACCGCCGGATCATTCGCCGTAAAAGCTCCATCACGAAAAACAGGGTGGAAGAACAAAGACACGGTCGCCATAGGCACAACCAGGCCAGCGCTTTTACAGGCCTTTTTGAACTCGCGCACAATCCGGTCATACTCCGCCGGAGTAGCATCAATCGGCACCAAATCATTGTCGTGAAGGTTCACGCCATAAGCGCCAACCTCGCCGAGCATGGCAGCCAGATCATTCGGCGACATAAGCGGACGCACAAAATCCCCAAAGGGATCACGCCCGCGGTTACCAACAGTCCAGAGCCCAAAAGTAAACTTATGCTCCGGCTTAGGCTGAAACGAATCCTTCTTCATTAAGAAATTCCTCCTAGAAATCAAAACAAATCTAAATTTTTAAACACTTTCTAAATTTGTCATTCCGACAATGAGCCCAGCGAAGAGGAGGAATCTGCTACTCCCCAAGCGTGAGCCAAAACGAATCCATTCACCAGACAAACTCTGTCATTCCGAGGAGCGCAGCGATCGAGGAACCTTGCGTTCCTCATCAGCTCCTGTGAATCAGCTTTTGGGTGGCGAGGGCACTTAAGCTCCCAACACCGACTTCAACGCCGGATACATCCGCCGATAACCGGCGTAACTATCATTCAACACCGACACAGCATGAGCATCCGGCGCCACCCGAGTAGCCACCCTCACAATGTCACTACAAGCCGCATCCACCGAACTCCAAACCTTCGCCCCCACTCCAGCCAAAATCGCAGCCCCATAAGCCGCGCCTTCTTCAGCCTCAACAATCTCCACTTCATGGCCATAAACATCAGCCTGGATCTGTCGCCACAACGGAGACCGCGCCCCACCACCACCCAACCGTATACGCGACACGGGAACCTTCATCTCCGAGAAAAGCGTAAACGAATCACGCAAACTGAACGCCACACCCTCGAGAATAGCTCGCACTACATGCCCACGCGTGTGAGAAGCAGTCAACCCAATCAAAGCCCCACGAGCATTCGGATCCAAATGCGGAGTGCGCTCGCCCATCAAATAAGGGGCCCACAACAAGCCCATCCGATCCCACGGGAACTTTGGCGGCCTCAGCCGTCAACCGCTCATAAGGATCGCGCCCATCTTCAGCGCCCGCCCCAAACCGATCACGAAACCATCGCAAAGAAAGCCCAGCCGCCTGCGTCACTCCCATCACATGCCAACGACCCGGAACCGCGTGACAGAAAGTATGCAGCCGTCCCTTTGCATCCAGCGCCGGCCGATCCGTAGCGGCAAACACTACGCCAGAAGTCCCAATCGTCGCCGAAACCGCGCCCGGAGTGACGATCCCCATCCCGGTAGCGCCGGCAGCTTGGTCTCCAGCGCCAGCCACAACCGGAGTTCCAGCTTTCAATCCAGTAGCCGCTGCTCCCGCAGCTGAAACCTGCCCACAAACATCCGGAGATTCATACAACTTAGGCAACAAAGCCTCATCCATCTCCGCCGCCTGCAAAATTTCCTTCGACCACCGCCGATGCGCGACGTCGAGCAACAAAGTCCCCGAAGCATCGGCCATGTCGATAGCGCGATCCCCAGTCAGCCGGAAGCGAACATAATCCTTCGGCAGCATCACCGATTTCACCCGCCGCCAATTCTTAGGCTCGTTCTCCCGAACCCACAAAAATTTGGTCAAAGTAAAATTCGGCAAAGCAGGATTGCAAGTCAGCTGAATCAGTTTCTCAGCGCCGACTTTGGCCGTGAAATCAAGACACTGCTTCTCGGTCCTGACATCGCACCAAATCAAAGCCGGACGCACCACTTCATCCGAGTCATCCAGCATCACAGCGCCATGCATCTGCCCGGAGAAACCTACACAGGCGATAGCATCGCCGCCAATCCCGGCATTTCCCAAAGCCTTGCGCACCGCTACGCCAGTCGCCCGCCACCAATCTTCCGGCCTTTGCTCCGCCCACCCAATCTGCGGAGAAGCAAACGGCTCATGCTCCTCAGTGGCCGAAGAAATAACTTTTCCCGACTTATCAATGATGAGAGCCCGAGTCCCACCAGTCCCGATATCAATTCCAAGAACGTACATAACTCACCTTTATATTTGTCATTCCGACAAGGCCCCTGAGCGAAGTCGAAGGGGCCAAGGAGGAATCTGCTTTCCCTCAAGCGCCAGCCAAAACAAATCCCGCGAACTAAAATAACTCTGTCATTCCGAGGAGCGCAGCGATCGAGGAACCTTGTGTTCCCAGAGCGTAAGCCATAACTAATCCCGCTTCCGCCCCAAAATATCCAACCCCACCGCCGTCACCAGAATTCCACCCTTAACAATGTCCTGAATAAAATCCGGGACATTCTTCAACGACATCCCATTATCCAAACTAGCCATAAACAGCGCGCCCAAACAAGCGCCAAAAACAGTCCCACGCCCACCCATCAGACTAGCTCCGCCAATCACGCAAGCGGCAATCGCGTCCAACTCCAAAAGAGTCCCAGCATCCGGCCCAGCACTACCAACCCGCGCAGTGTAAATAGCCCCCGACACCCCAGCCAAAACGCCAAGAATACAAAACGTAATCAACACATGACTACGCAAATTAATTCCCGAAAGCCGGGCCGCCTCAGGATTCCCGCCAATCGCATAAAGATACCGCCCAAAGCGAGTATTTCCAGTAACAAACGTCCCAACCAAAGCAATTAAAACCAGTATGAGAACCGGCACCGGCACGCCGGCGTAAGCATTCAAAGCCGCGACAAAGGCCACAATCAAAGCCGAAGGCAAAATGATCCGCAAAGCAACACTAACCGCACTCCACGGGGCCAACCCATGCTTCCGCCGCGCGCGATTGCGAGACAAAACCAACCACACAGTCCCCGCAATCCCAAGCCCCATTAAAGCCCAACCGATGCCCGATCCCAAATAAGACTGACCAATCGCCTTAAACGCCGGCACCTGTATCGGATAAGTATTCCCGCCGCTGATTCCCTTAGCCGCGCCGCGCCAGGCAAGTAATCCACCCAGCGTCACGATGAAAGAGGGAATCGATCCATAAGCAGTAAGCCACCCTTGAAATGCTCCCACCACTAAACCAACCAGCAATCCCACCAGCAAAGACTGCACCAGACCCCAATGCAAAAAAGTCTGCGTCAGCACCGCAGCCATTCCTGAAAGCCCAACCAGTGATCCCACGGACAAATCAATTTGCCCGGTGATAATTACCATCACCATGCCGGCGGCCAAAATTCCGGTCACCGCCGTCTGCCGGATCAAATTCGAAAAATTCCGCGGAGTAAAAAATATTCCGTCGGTCACCACGGTGAAAATAATCCAAACCGTGATCAGCGCCAGCACCATCCCATAAGACCGCAAATTGCGCGCGGAAAAAGCTTTAGCTTTCGCCTCAGGCATGCGCCACCTGCCCGGTAGCCGCTGCCATCACAACCTCCGGAGTAGCCTGTTCCCGGGTAAATTCCCCAGTCATGTGTCCTTCGTGCAAAACCATCACACGGTCCGAGAGTCCAAGCACTTCCGGCAATTCAGACGAAACCATAATCACCGCCATGCCAGATTCCGCGAGCTTGGCGATGGTTGCGTAAATTTCCTGTTTAGCTCCCACATCAATCCCACGAGTAGGTTCATCCAGCAGCAAAACTTTGGGAGTATTCAACAACCACTTCCCCAAAACAACTTTCTGCTGATTACCGCCAGACAGTGTTCCTGCGATAGTAAAAAGCGACCCAGCCTTCACCCGCAAACTTTCCGCCATAGGCCCGGCGGCTGCCACCTCACGCGAGTCATTTGTGGTAAAGGTGCCCGATAACTTAGGCAAAGCCGCCAAAGTCATATTCCGCAAAATCGTCTGATCCAAAACCAACCCCGAGCGTTTGCGATCTTCCGTGACGAACCCAAGCCCCTGCGCCATGGCATCAGCAGGACGGGAAATCAAAACCTTCTTCCCGCCGATAAAAATTTCGCCACTCACTTTCCCAGGAAACGCCCCAAACAAACACTGCAAAGTTTCCGTGCGTCCCGCGCCCATGAGACCCGCAATCCCCAACACTTCACCTTGCCGTACCGAGAACGAGACATCATTCACCACATGTTTCCCCGTGACAGGATCCTCGGCATGCAGATGCCGAGCTTCCAATACAACCTCGCCAACCGTTCTTTTATTAACGGGAAAAATCTGCGAAACCTCTCGCCCCACCATGCGCGCAATCACCTGCGACTGATTCAACCCGGAAGCGGCATCGGTACTGATCGTCCGCCCATCGCGCAAAACCGTAATGCGATTGCTCAAGCGGAAAACTTCCTCCAGCCGATGCGAAATATAAATCGTTCCGATCCCTCGCGAACGCAACTGCTCCAGCACCGCAAACAAAGACTCCGCCTCAGCATCCGTCAATGCCGCAGTAGGTTCATCCAAAACTAAAATCCGCGCGTTGTGCGATAAAGCCTTAGCAATCTCGACCAGCTGCTGCCGCCCAGTTCCCAACTTTCCAACCTGAGCCATCGGATTAATATCCAGTTTCAACTCATCCAGCAGTGCGGCAGCCCGTGCATAAAGATCATCCCAATCGACAATTCCAAACCGCCCCGGCTCCCGCCCAAGAAAAATGTTCTCCCCCACCGTGAGCTCAGGCACGAGCGACAACTCCTGAAACACAATCGCAATCCCCGCCTGCTCCGACTCGCGCACATTGCGAAACCGCTGAGTCTCCCCGCCAACCCGGACATCACCTTCATAAGAAGGATAGGGATAAACCCCGCCTAAAATTTTCATCAAGGTAGACTTGCCCGCGCCATTCTCCCCCACCAGCGAGTGAACTTCCCCCGGAAACAAATCAAAGCTCACGCCATCCAGCGCCCGCACTCCAGGGAAGCTTTTCCCAATAGCGCGCATTTCAAGCAGGGCAGTCCGAGTTGCGGATGTGACGCTCATCAGTGAAAAGTTATTTTCCAGCGGAAGGCCGTTGTGCGGCCGGAACATCGCGGTACACGTCATCCATCTTCAGAAATCCATCTTTAATCACGGTCGACACCATGTTGTTTTTGTCGACCGCAATCGGCTCCAGCAGAAACGAGGGCACATCCTTCTGCCCATTGTTCACTTTGTTATTCGACTCAACCGCCTGCTTCTTGGCCAGCGCCACAGCAATCTCCGCAGCCTTGGTCGCCAGAGGAGTAATCGGCTTATACACAGTCATCGACTGCGTCCCCGCCACAACTCGCTGACAAGCGGCCAAATCAGCATCCTGCCCGGACACCAAAACTTTCCCCGCCAACTTCTGTTCTTCCAATGCCTGCACCACGCCACCAGCCGTACTGTCATTCGAAGCGACAACTGCCACAACTTTATTCTGCGCCTGCGTCAAAGCATTCTCGGTATGGCTCAAAGCCTCGCTCGGCAGCCAGTCCTTCGACCATTGATCGGCAACTATCTTGATCGCCCCACTTTTAATCAAAGGATCCAAAACATTCATCTGCCCCTGGCGAAACAGGCGAGCATTGTTATCGGTAGGCGACCCACCTATCAATATGTAATTTCCCTTAGGCGCGCGATCCACCAGATACTTCGCCTGTAACTCGCCCACCTTCACGTTGTCGAACGAAATATAAAAATCCACATCACTATTACGAATTAACCGGTCATAAGACAGCACCGGAACATTCTGCCGCTTGGCGCTCTCCACAATCGAAGCCGCAATCTCGCCGTTATGCGGCACTACAACCAGCACATCCACTCCCTGGGTCAGCAAATTCTCCGCCTGCCGCACCTGCACCGAGTCATCCCCATCGGCCGACTGCACCAAAACCTCAGCGCCTAGTTCCTTCGCCCGCGCAGTAAACAAATCCCGGTCCCGCTGCCAGCGTTCCAACTGAAGCGAATCCATGGAAAATCCAATGCGGATCCCGCCCTTGGCCCCGCCCGATTTCTTGGTGCATCCCAGCCCCAAAACCAAGGACCCTAATAATAAAGAGAAGAGAAGTGCGCGAACGCCAGTCAAACGCATGAATTGTTGAGCCCCCGCAGGTCGAAGCGTAAAAGAAAATCCATTGCCGTGTACGTTAACGGCGGTGTTATAGTACCACGGGCGTCACGGCCCGGAGTTGCGCACTTTCCAGAATTGACTAAGATAGTTCCCCGATGATCATCAAGAGTCCGCGCAAGCAATCTAAATCGAAATTACTGCCCTACCAGAACCCCAAACTATCCGCCGAAAAGCGGACCAAAGACCTCCTTGCGCGCATGACGCTGGAAGAAAAAGCCGCGCAGATGATCTGCATTTGGCGAGACCGTCCGAATACCATGCTGGACGACGACGGCAATTTCGACGCCAGAAGGCCAAAGCAGGTTTTCAAAAAGCGTAACGGCCTCGGACAGGTGGCCCGTCCCAGCGACGCCGGCAAAGGCAAGAACGCGCGCGAAACCGCGGAACTCACCAACAAAATCCAGAAATTTTTCCTGGAGAACAGCCGCCTGGGAATTCCGGTCGTTTTCCACGAAGAATGCCTGCACGGACACTGGGCCATCGACTGCCACCAGCTTCCCGCAACCCATCGCGCTCGCCGCCACATTCAACCCGGCATTGGTCGAGCGCTTGTTCACCATGACCGCGGAAGAAGCCCGGGTCGCGCGGCGCGCATCAGGCGCTGACCCCGGTAGTGGACGTGTCGCGCGACCCGCGTTGGGGACGCTGCGAAGAAACTTACGGCGAAGATCCGTACTTGGTCTCCCGCATGGGCATAGCCGCAGTGAGAGGATTTCAGGGCGACAGCAAATTCCACGACGCAAACACGTAATGGCCACGCTGAAACACTTCATCGGACACGGCCAGCCCGAGTCCGGCATGAACTGCGCGCCTGCGAACGTTTCCGAGCGTGTTCTGCGCGAAACCTTCTTCTACCCATTCAAGGAAGTGATCAAAGAAGGCGAGCCCATCAGCGTGATGCCGTCTTACAACGAAATCGACGGCGTGCCCTCGCACGCCAACAAATGGCTGCTGCGCGACGTCCTGCGCAAGGAGATGGGATTCAAGGGTTTCATGGTCTCCGATTACTGCGCGCATCTGGGAACTGGGCTACCGGCCGGACACGCATGGCCACTTCGTCGCCAAGGACAAGAGAGAATCCTGCCGACTGGCGGTGGAAGCCGGCGTGAATCATCGAAGCTGCCCGATCCGGACATGCTACCTGCACCTGGTCGAGCTGGTGAAGAAAAAAGAATTGAAAGAGAACGCAGCTGGACGAACTGGTCGCGCCCATGCTCTAGTGGAAATTCGAGATGGGCCTGTTCGACGATCCGTACGTCGATCCCGACGAGGCAGAGCGCGTCGTCGGCTCGACGGCCATCGCGAACTGGCGCTCGAAGCGGCGCGCGAGACCATCACGCTGCTGAAGAACGAAAACAACCTGCTCCGCTCGATCTGAGCAAGTACAAGACCATTGCGGTCATCGGGCCCAACGCGAATCGCACCCTGCTCGGCGGATACAGCGGCGTCCCCAAGCACAAGTCACGGTGCTCGATGGCATCAAAGCACGAGTCGGCAGACCGCGCCAAAGTGCTCTACAGCGAAGGCTGCAAGATCACCATCGGCGGCTCATGGAATGAAGATGCAGGTGACTCCCAGCGATCCGGAAGAAGACCGCAAGCAGATCGCCGAAGCGGTCGAAGTCGCGAAGCAGGCCGACGTCATCGTGCTGGCCATCGGCGGCAACGAGCAGACGTCGCGCGAAGCCTGGTCGCTGCAGCACATGGGCGACCGCGACGAGCCTGGAATTGATCGGCCGGCAGGAAGAACTGGTCAAGGCGATGTTCGCGACCGGCAAGCCGGTGGTCG
Organism: uncultured Acidobacteriaceae bacterium; assembly: GCA_963792305.1. Lineage (GTDB taxonomy): Bacteria > Acidobacteriota > Terriglobia > Terriglobales > Acidobacteriaceae > CAWBXL01. Next base: position 24,254 of record CAWBXL010000056.1, read on the forward strand.
TGTTCCTGTTCAACGGCCGTCCGCATGTCGATCAACTACGTCAGCGCAGAACGTGCCGGTGATTTTCGAGTGCTGGTACCTGGGACAGGAGACCGGCCACGCCGTGGCCGACGTGCTGTTCGGCGATCATCAACCCGGGCGGCAAGCTGCCGATCACTATTCCGCGTTCGGCGGGCCATCTGCCGGCCTTCTACAACTACAAGCCGATCAGCGCGGCGCGGATATCTGTTCGACGACGTCTCGCCGCTGTATCGCTTTCGGCTACGGCCTGAGCTACACCACGTTCGCAATCAGGAACGTGCGGCTCGACGAAGAAGCGACATCACGCGCGAACGAGTGCCACCCGTGTCCTGGCTCGACGTCAACAACACCGGCAAGCGCGAAGGCAGCCGAAGTCGTGCAGATGTACATCCGCGACCTGGTCAGTTCGGTGACTCGGCCGGTCAAGGAACTGAAAGGCTTCCAGAAAGTTCGCTCGAAGCCTGGCGAAAGCAAGACGGTATCGACTTCGAAATCACGCCCGAGCTCACTGGCCTTTTACGACATCAACATGAAGTACGTCGTGGAGCCGGGCGAGTTCGAGATCATGGTTGGCAATTCATCCCGCGACGCCGACCTGCAAAAAACGACTGGCGGTCAAATGAATTAGATAAAGAAACGAATACTTAATTTGTCATTCCGACGATGAGCGCAGCGAAGAGGAATCTGCTACCTGCCGACAGTTTCGTGACACTATCCAGGAAAACAGATTCCTCGCACAAAAACGTGCTACGGAATGACAAAGGTTAAAGAGTCACTCACAACGAATGGTGCAGCAAAGACAAAATTACCTGAGCCGCAAAGCGGCGGAACATGAAAGCCCGGCACGGAAGTGCCGGGAAGGCTAAAGCACCGAAACGAGTCCCGAAGGGACGGTAAAGCCGCCCACAAACGAGGCCCCGATACCCGAAACACTAAAAGTCCCGATCAAAGAAAAAATTGGTTACGCGATGGGCGACATCGCCACCAACTTTTTCTTTCAATCCATGATCCTGTACCAGACTCGCTTCTACACCGATACCGCGGGAATCTCCGCAAGCGCAGTCAGCTACATGCTCTTTATTCTCCGGCTGGTCGACGCTGTCGTTGATCCGTTCGTCGGAGGCCTCTCCGACCGCACTCGCGCGCGATGGGGAAAGTTCCGTCCCTGGATTCTCTTTACGGCTCTGCCTTTGGTCGTGATCTTTTGGCTGGCTTACGTCACTCCGGATTTCGGCCCAAACGCAAAGCTCGTTTACGCCTACATCACCTATACACTTCTTGATGATGATGTACTCGGCCAACAACACGCCCTATTCGGCGCTGATGGGCGTGATGACACCGGACTCCAGCGAACGGAGCAGTATCGCAAGTTTCCGTTTCATCGGGGCGCTCATGGACAGTTCATCATTCAGGCCCTGCCTCTCCCGCTGGTAGCGAAGTTGGGTCACGGCGATTCCGCCAAAGGGTGGGCGATGACCATGGCCATCTTCGGCGCGCTCATCGTCGTCCTGAACCTGATTACATTTGCCACAACAAAGGAGAGAGTGCAGCCCCCGCCGGGAGAGAAACATTCGATCGGCGCTGACATTAAGGATGTATTCAGTTGTGGCCCATGGATTGTCATGTTTGTCTTGACATTGTTGGTGTTCACCATGCTGGTGGTCCGCGGAAGTTCCTCGAATTATTTATTTTCTTATTACCTTAACCAGGGGCAGATCCGTAATTCTTGGGAAATTTGGCCTCGCCCAAGGTGCTTCGATTACCGGCATCTGGGCCTC
>CAWBXL010000057.1:0-24552 GCA_963792305.1 uncultured Acidobacteriaceae bacterium
ACGCCTGAAGATCCCGAACAGAATTGGGGAACGTTAGCGCTGGCGGATGGAAGTGGCCCGCAAAAAATCAAAACTGAAATTGGCGACTACCGGAATTACTACGTGAACGTGCGTGATGTGGTTGCTGGGAAGGCTCAGCTGGACGTCCAGCCGCAGCAGGCTTTGAATACGAGGCGCGCTCTGGAACTGGCCAACAGGAGCCATCAGGAGCGTCGGTCCATCGGGTGGAACTACGGCGCAAATTAAGGGTGGGACTCACCTCGAGTCAACTAGTTCGATTCCGCTGGAGCAAAATACCCACTCCGCGCCTGGATCTTATATTCCGCCTTGGGCCGTATTTCCAGCTTGCGGAATTTGCCATCGTGAGCAGTGTTGGTTGATGTGTAGCTGATGGTGTACTGGCTGCGCAGTTCGCGGGAAATCTGTTCGAAGGCATCGCGCAGCTTATCTACTTTGTTGCCGATCTCAATCATCCGGCCGCCGGTTTCTTTGGTCAGTTTGTTCATGTCTCCGGCGCCGGAATAGCCTCCACCGTAAAAGTCTCTGATCGGCTAATAGCAACACATAGCAAATTGAATCGGATTTCTGTGCTGCTTCGATGGCATCCCGCAGCCGCAGCTGGCTTCCCTGATCTTCTCCGTCAGTGAGCAGGATCATTGCCTTGCGGCCTACTTCCTTCGACAGCTGATCGTGTCCTGCGAGATAAACCGCGTCGTACAACAATGTTCCGCGCGGAGCGCTGGAACTGGGGATTGGGCCCTGTCCTATGCCGGGAATTCCTCCATAGACGCCACCACCGCTGTTGATTCTGGCACGGTTCAGGGCCGCTTTTAGCAGCCGGGTCGAGTTGGTGAAGTCCTGTAATAAATCCACGTTCACATCAAAACTGAGTACGAAAGCCTGGTCTTTGTCCCGCAAAACATCTTGCAAGAAAGTGCCGCCTACTTCTTTTTCCGATTGCAACACGCGGGTCTGGCTGGCGCTGGCATCAATCAGAATTCCCAGTGTCAGCGGCAGGTCAGAGTTGGCGCTGAAATATTTGGTCGTCTGGGGTTTGCCGTCCTCAAAAATCTGGAAGTCGTCCTTGGTGAGGTTTGGAATCAAGCCTCCCTTTTTGTCCTTTACGTTGAAGAAAACCTGCACCAGATCGGTGCGAGCTTTAAAGACTGCCGTCGGCTCCTCGCCTTGCTGGGTATCCTGCGCAGGCTGGCTCCCCTCCGACCCAGGAGGAGGTTGGGGCATAGGCGGCATAGGAATATTCGGAGGTTGCTGTCCCCAAGCCAACAAAACCGCCGCGCATACCGTCACTATCAATAAACCGATGCGGATTTTAGACATTGAATTATTCCAGGAGTTCTTTGCTAGTCTATTCTTTACAGAAGTTAGATGCACCGAACTGAAGTCCCCGAGCATCCCAAGCAATGTGGGTTTTGCCGGGCTTGATTAGGAAAGGGTAAGGCGTCGTGCTGAAAATGACTGGGATACAACGTAAGCTGTTTAGTTTGATGGCGATGCTTCTATTGGCCCCAGCCATGTTGAGCTGGGCCCAGGACAAAAAGCAGGACATCCCGGATGCCCCGTCAGCCGCCCAGCCGCCCCAGCCATTTCCCGAAAATACCCCGCCAGAGCCGAAAGAGCAGCCTCAACCTAACCAAGACCAGTCCAAACCTGCCGAAGAACAGCCCCGCGAATCCAAGCCCATACAGCCACCCCTGCCGTTTCCCGGAGACGCACCGGCGGGAACGGCCCCAGCAACCGCTCCGGGAGTTCAGAATATGCCTGCCTCAACCCCGAAAGGAGACGGTAGCGATACTCGAGAAGATTTGTTCAAGCTCGTTTCCCGAGTAAATTTTGTGCAAGTTCCGGTGACGGTGAAGGACCAGGACGGCCGCATGGTAAATGGTTTGGTGCCAAAGGATTTTCAGGTGCTGGAAAATGGTCAGCAGCAAAAGATGACTTTTTTTACCAGTGATCCATTTCCACTCTCGGCAGCGGTAATCCTCGATCTCGGCATGCCCGACAGCGTCGTGCAAAAAGTGAACCGGACATTTTCCGCTCTGCAAGGCGCATTCAGCCAGTTCGATGAAGTGTCTCTCTACGTCTACAGTGGTACCGTCACGCACCTCACAGGTTTCGGTGCTGTCGGGCCAGAATTAAGCGATACGCTCAACGAGCTAAAAACCAAGCGTGGAAAAAACGATGGAGTCCCGGTTACTAGCGGCCCATTCGGACCGCAGGGGCCAGCCATCAACGGAACTCCGGTTGGATCGGCGGTTCCAGTGCTGATCACGCCGCCCAAGGAATCGCATGTCATCAACGACGCCATCCTGGCCGCAGCCTTAGACTTAAGCAAGCGCGATCGCAGCCGCCGCAAAATTATTTTTGTGATCAGCGATGGTAGAGAACTGGGAAGCATTGCTGGCTATAGCGATGTATTGAAGGTGCTACTTACCAACGGAGTGGTGGTCTACGGGCTGGGAGTTGGGGGAGCTGCGGCCCCCATCTATGGCAAGTTGCAAAAATTCCACCTCCCTCGTCTGGGTACTGGCGACATTCTTCCCAAGTACGCTTCGGCCACAGGCGGCGAATTGTTTACGGAAATATCTAAAGATGACATTGACGCGGTTTATGCCCGCGCTATAGGAGATGCTCGTTACCAGTACACCTTGGGTTACGTAAGCAAGGCCGCTCCTGGCGGTGGATATCGCGAGATCGAAGTCCGCGTCGCCCGCCCGGATTGCTCCAACTACGCATCTCCGTGCATCCGGACATTCGCCAAGGCGGGGTACTACCCGGCGCCGCCTGCCCGTTAATCATTGGCGGCCAAGACTTTAGCTTAGGGATTTCTCATCTAGTAACGTGGGTAATCTGTGGTAACTGCCGTGGCTGTGATATAAAACCAGACAGCAACTTAACCCAAATTTTTATGAGGGACATCTCCGCTTTTGCGGCTTCCCTCCATAGTGGCCGAGGAAAGTCTTGAGTTTCATCAACTTCGCAGCCCGGGAAATCAACTGCAAGATCGTGTATTACGGCGCCGGACTAGGCGGCAAAACCACGAACCTGCAGTACATCTATCAGACGACTGCGGAACAGCAGAAGGGCAAGATGATCTCGCTGGCCACCGAGACCGAACGTACGCTGTTCTTCGACTTCCTCCCTTTGGATTTGGGCTCGGTGCGCGGCTTCAAGACCCGCATCCATCTCTACACAGTTCCTGGACAGGTCTTCTACGACGCCAGCCGCAAGCTCATTCTGCGCGGCGTAGACGGCATTGTGTTCGTCGCCGACTCGCAGGAAGAACGTATGGACGCCAATATTGAGGCGCTGGACAACCTCATGGCTAACCTTAAAGAACACGGCTACGACTTCAACAAGATTCCCTACGTACTCCAACTCAACAAACGCGATCTGCCCAATGTGCTCTCCGTGGAAGCGTTAAGCAAAGAACTGAAACGTAAAAATGAGCCGGTCATCGAAGCCGTCGCGTTCCAGGGCGGCGGAGTATTTGACACCCTGAAAGAAATCGCCCGCCAGGTGCTGGTGGAGTTAAAAGCCGGCGGATAGCCCTTCCTCGATATCTCAATTGAATCGCAAGCCTGATTACCCGCCCATCTAACTAATTGTCCCTCCAGCAGTTTTCAGTTGATTCCCAAATAATCGGTTATGCATTGTCACTTGCAGCGTGCTGTCTGAAAGTGCTCCCAACTTGTCCATTAAGGAGCACATCATGTACACGCCACAGCGTTCGTCTTATCGTTGCCTCGGAGCATTCATTGCGGTCGTCTTAATCTGCCACTCCAGCTTTGCTCAAACCAGTGACACAGACTGGGCCAATGTACGGAACCTTGAACCGGACAGGGCCATATCCATCAAACTCAAAAGCGGAGCGAAGTACCACGGTGAATTCGTGAACGCAACTAACGATTTTCTCTCAATTGATTCCAGTGAACGTGCCTTTCCCGGGCGCACCATCCGACGCAGAGAACTGCCACGCGCGGATGTACGCGAAGTCCGCATCGTCGAGCCTGCAAAATCCTTACTGGCAGGAGCGGCCATTGGCACTGCAATTGGGGCCGGACTAGGAGCAGGGCTCGAGTCTACTGCAAAATCGAAAGAAGACAACGGCTTGCTGCCGTTGTCCTCGGATTGTTCGGCTTTCTGATTGGGACGGGAATCGCGCTACCCCATACCTTCGTAAAAGGAAAGAAAGTCTATGTCAGTGCCGTAAATTTTAGCGAAGCTGCAATGATTTCAGCATCTGCTCGAAAGTCCGGACGCAGTGAAGTGAAATCCTTATCAGGAGCGATGAAAATCAGGTAAAGCAGCGTTCCATCACTGCGTTTGAAAGTCACCAGCCAATCCCTCTCTTTGGTGGCGTGGCCTTGCTGGTCCTGAATGGGGGAACTCCCGGTCAAATCCAGCGATTTTCCAGAAACCCCGTTGATGCGAATGTCCTCATCGCTGCCGATGGCCCGTAGGTCGGGATTCGATTGTCGTAACGAATTCAGCAGCTCTTGTGTGACCTGTTCCAGGGTGGCGTGCGCGTCTTCCGGCTGATAGGCGTTGATCATTACTCCATTCGCGATTGCGTTTTCTGAGACCCCATTGGGAGGAGCGATGGTAACTGAAGAATTCTGGTCTCCATAAACTTGCCAGTTGTCCGGATAACCAATCTGGTAGGTTGTATGCGAAAAGGTCTTGCTGCTGCTGGCCGGGGCATTGCTCGGCGGCTCACCGGCCTTGGCCTTCTGCATGTCGGCAATTTGCTTCGCAGTGAAAGGCTTCATCCCAGCCACAAGCTGTTTGACGTTGGAAAAATCGCTGCTGCTGGCAAGGTAGGTTTTGGCAGACAGAGTGGATACTTCCCGGGAGACGGCGGTTGCGCGATTACCGGGATTAGGATGGTCGCTGAAAAACTGGTCAACCAGCGTACTCTTACCCATTTCTTTTTCCAGCTTGGTAAAAAATACGGCCATCTGGTGCGGGTCATAACCGCTGTCATACATGATGTCGGTCCCCAGCAGATCGGCTTCCGATTCAGCCACGCGTGAGTTGTGAAGGAAGATAGGGCTAAGTCCCAAAGTGATTCCCATTTGTGCCATCTGTACCAGCGCACCCTTGCCCACAATTCCGCCCAGAATCGCCAGTGGGACCTGCGTTGCCATTTGTTTGGTGGCAGCGCGCGTGCCGTGGCGCTGCACTACATGAGAAATTTCGTGGGCCATAACTCCCGCCAGTTGGGCTTCGTTATCGGCGGCCTGGATTGTTCCCAGGTTCACAAAAATCGGTCCACCGGGAAGAGCGAAGGCGTTGATCTCTTTTTGATTGATCACGTGAAATTCGTAGGCCCACTTCTCTCCCGGCGCGTGCGCCACCAGCTTCTGGCCAAGGCTCTGCACGTACTGGACGACAGGGTCCGAATCCGGTAACAGCGGAAGTTGGTTCTTCGCCGCGGCCGCAGCCTGTTTTCCCGCCTGCACTTCCTCCTGCGCGGAGAACACATCAAAACCGCTGGTAGGTTTGACGCGCGCGTAAAGTGCAGATGACGACAACAACAGTTGGAATACCATCCACCACAAGATGAAAGCGTTCTTTCTCATAAGTTCCTCCACCATTAGAAGCGGAATCGGAGCCGAATTTTGCGCAAGAATCCCTGGCTTACGGCTGCAACTTGAATTTTACGGAGAAACAATCGGGCTTATAATGCCGTTCAATCTAGGATAAATCAATTACTTATAGCGCCAGACCCGGCGCATGGGAGACCCCATCATGTTGCTCAAAAAAGCCCAACACTCGCAACCAGAACTCTCCCGGCACTTTACCGGCAGCGCCGCAATGCTCAGCTCCAGGCACGAGCCAGAATTGAGCTTTGGAATTTGCTTGCGCCAGCACGCGTGAATGATCCGGAAGAATATTAATGTCGGCATCCCCGTGAATTAACAGTACAGGCGTACTGGAATCTCTCAACGCATCCACCGGATTCGCATGAAGCAGATCTATACCATAGCGCCACTTTGCGTAGCGCACTCCAACTTCAGCCGGCAACAGACCGATGGTGCGGCCAAACCACCGTTCCAACCCAAAGCGGCCCGCTCCCACAAAATATCCCTCACGGTCATAAGCCACGCTGCGAAAAGTAGAGAACCCGGAATCCGCCACTACAGCGCAAAATCTAGGTTCGGCACTGAGGCTCTCCAGCACCAGCGCAGCGCCCATGGATTCACCCAACCCATTCACGCAAGTAGCGCCATGATCGTAAAGCCATGAGACCCAGCGATGAATGTCATCGCTTTCACGCAAACCATAAGTAGCCAAATCTCCGCCAGATTCTCCGTGGGCGCGAGAGTCCGGCAACAGCACACGATATCCATGTGCGAGAAATTCAAGCCCATAACCGGCGACCCCGCCGCGATTGTCACCAATGCCATGCAGCAAAATAACCGCCCGCCCATTCTCATGCGCGGGCCTGCTGTACCAGGCTCGCAACTCAATCCCGTCAGCCGTATGTATGGAAACAGATTCGAGCTTTGCGCCATATGGCGCATACATCTCGGCAATGCGGGCTTGGTTGGGATGGGTACGCCCAGGATGCAGGGTCATTTCCGCCAGTACAAATCCCGCAATCAGCGAAAACACGGCGTAAATAATGGCGCTCTTGAGGACGATTCTGACTGGCCGATACATAGGCGTTCTTATGAGCTAGTACGCTATGACGCCCGGTCATGTTCCGTATTTTCATAGTTAAAGATTAGAGAACCACATGCCGATAGCAGACGGATGCCTCGCATCCCGTCGGCAACTTCTCCAGCTATGCAAGAGGAGAGATAGATGGTTATCTCTCTGAAAAAATACTTAGATATGGATGGCGAGGCCCCCCGGGAAAACTCGCCGGACCCCAGTGAACTGCTGCCGATTGTCCTGGCTTCTTATCGTGTAGCGCTCTTGGCCATGGGGAAAGGCGCGGTCCAGGGATGTGCCACGGTCAGCAATGACCTGCAACAAAACCTGGCAGCCTTGGAGGCTGGCCTCTCCAGCCAACTCACCCCGGCCTTATTAAAGCAGACGGAAACCCGCGTCGAAGAAGAACTAAAAAAATGGGGCGGTCGCACCGCGGAGTATTTCAAAGCTAAAACTAACGAAGTAAGAGAACTGCTGATCGTGCTGGCGAAAACCGCGGAGTCGGTAGGAGAACGTGACCATCGGTACGCGACACGTTTCACCGAACTGACAACCCAGTTGCACACCATTGCCAATTTCGAAGACTTGGCACAGGTCCGTACATCGTTGGTGCAGAGAGCAGCTGAACTCAAGGGTTATGTAGACCAGATGGCGCAGGAAAGCAAAAAATCAGTGGCACTGCTGCAAGCGGAAGTGTCAACGTACGAAACTAAGCTCAAAGCGGTCGAGGAACTCGCATTGCGTGATCCGCTTACTGGTTTAGCCAATCGCCGCAACGTAGAAGAGCGCATTGAGTGGCGTATCCAGCACCAGCAGGAATTTTCTGTGGTCATCATGGACCTGAACCATTTCAAACAAGTGAACGACACATACGGCCACTCTGCCGGCGACAGTTTGCTGAAACAGTTTGCCCAGGAGTTGCGCGGATGCATAAGGTCCAGCGACTTGGTAGGCCGGTGGAGCGGTGATGAATTTGTAATCGTTCTTGACTGCGATTTGCGTAACGCAAAATCACAAATCGAGCGCGTGCAGAAATGGGTGTTCGGCGAATATCCTGTACAGACTGGCGCTGGTAAGGGCGAAGTAAAGATCAACGTGAGCGCAGCCATTGGAATGACGCAATGGCAAGCGGGCGAAACCATGCAGCGCCTTATTGAATCCGCTGATGCTGCTATGTATAGCGATAAAAAACTGACCAAGAAGGCAAAAGCTTGAAAACATCGTTGCCTTCGATCTTTAGAATTCATCCCTTCCGAAACGGTTAGAATGTAAACTCATTAAGGCGCAATGAGTGAAACTGACTTGAATTTATACGGCGACCGTTTGATCTCCACGACTGGATCACACGGTGCAGACATTGGATCTCAACGCCTGGATGAGTTGGATAAAGAAGCACTTTTACATATACTCTCCCTCCAGACTCCACGCACAGTTTGCCTTGATCTTGGGTGTGGACTCGGATGGCAGGGTTCACGTTTCGCGATGTTGGGGGCTGCCGCTTATTTATTCGACCTTCTTCCAGAGAGCGCTTTAGTCGCGACTCTTCGCGAGAAGGCCAACTTAAACCTTTCATATCGGCAAGGAGATCTGCGTCTATTACAGGGCAAGGTATTTCCCTCGCAGGTGCACATTGCTTTCTCACAAGGTTTATTCACTACCTGAGATATTCAGAGGCAGAACGTTAGTTTCGCTTTGTAGGGGAACAATAGAAAGTAATTCATATTTCTATATTTTCTGCTTCGGGTCTCGATACTGAGTTGGGCCATGATTATATGGGTTCCAATACGGAAGTAAGCAGCCGGTTTTCGTCTTAGCCCTGCCATGCAAGCGGAACATGCGATTCGAGAACCCATATGTTTGTACACAGAATGAATTTGACGCAGTTGATGACAGCGAATAATTTTACGAAATGCGGGAGTTGGAAGTATTGACTTTCGGAAATATTAAAAGGTCTTTTTCAGAAATATAGTTAAACTGTTTCGCGGCCAATCACTCGCGTCTATGTTTTCTTATTCTGTTCTTTTTTTATCTTCGTTCTCTTTGATTACCACTCCAAAGATCAAACAAAAACCGACAAGATCGGGCAGGTCCGTTATTCCATTGGGGGAACTGGCTACAACGTTGCAATCAATTTGGCGCAGTCTGGTGTCCCCGTGATGTTAATGACCGTACTCAAGGAGAACAGCTTTTCTTCTACGTGGATCAGAGAGCGATTGGAGTCGGCCGGTGTTCGACTTGATTTTGTACAATTTTCTCCAAACCTTCCTGAGAGCGGCTTCGTTGGGCTTAGAGCTGACGGTGCATTGACGACAGCCGTTACTTCGACCGCAGTTGGCGAACATACTTTTCAAAAACAATTTATAGAAAAGCTCTGGAGCATGCGCGTTTTGTAGTGTTCGATTGCAATTTAGCTGTAGATCAAATGTCTTTGTTGCTAACGAGCGCAAAACGCCGGAATATTCCGGCCGTAGTAGCTGCTGTATCCGATAGTAAAGTAGTTCGGCTCCTTCAATTAGGTACTCATGAACCTATTGATCTTATTGTTTTGAACAAGCTCGAATTAGCCGCGATAACGGACAGCTCAACTGCGCAGAATGCTAAAGATGTTTGCGCTCGATTGCAGGCCAAACACGTCGTTTTGACAGCAGGTTCGGACGGATACACTGCAATGTCGGAATCCGGTTCGTCTAAACACTATCAAGCGCCGCCAGTCGATAGAATTGTTTCCCAAAGTGGTGCCGGTGATGCATTGTTGTCCGGCATATTGACCCAGTGGTACGACCAGCAGTTTTTAGATTTCGACAATGCAATATCAATAATTGCCACCTCAGTACGCAGGGTGCTGGAGCAGCCGGGTGCGACGCGAGGATCTTTGGCAACAGATATTGATTTTGCGCGTTTGGCGAGAGTTGCTATTCGGAATGAACCACTATGGAAGCGTTTTTTGTCGCCAGAGATGGGCGTGGCTATGGCCATTATCATCGTCTTACTCACGGTTCCATTATTGATTTTTACGTATAAGCTTTTGCCGTCGCCGTCACCAACGCCTCCTACATCAAATACAGCTGCGCCAATTACAGTTCCCGCCACTTCTCCCAAATAGAAATGGTTCTATACTCTTGAATCTTCTCTAAGTTTTCTAATGCCCTTTCCTCAACACCGGCGCCCGCTTGCAGATGATGGTTGATTGTCCAGTGTTCAAGCAGCCCAAGGCTTCTTGCCCGTCACACAGATCCAGCCTTTTTTGCGGTCTTCAAATATCTGAACATCCGTATAGCCCGCCGATAAAAATAATTCCCGGTGCTCGTCAACGCCAAGATTTGAAGACCTCAACACCTTCATTACCGGTCGTGTTAGCGCATTGTGCGCTCCGTGTTTATAGCTCTCCGCGATGACAATCAATGTTCCGCCAGGTTTCAGCACGCGTAATATCTCTCGCATATCATTCACCGGGTCAGGCCAGTAATACTGGGTTTCCACAGCAGTCACCAGGTTGAACTTGTTTTCGGGAAACGGTAATTGAGATACGGAAGCCTTTTGTATTTCGACGTGGCCAGTATCGATCAATCGCGAATTTTTTGCGCGCGACGCGGCGACGCTTCCATTGGCATAATCAATGCCATAAACCATGCCATCGGTCGCAATTGCCGCCAGCTTCTGAATCGTCCGGCCTCCGCCGCAGCCAACATCCAGAATTGTGAAATCTTTTTCGATTGCCGCATGCTTCAAATCCCCAGTCGGTCAAGTTCGAATGGGACTTGTTCATGATCCACAGAAAAAACCGGCCTATTCCTCGATTGGGTTTGCGGACCTGATTCAAGATATAAAATCCGAGGACCAGCCCCAACGCATAGCGCAGTAATTGTTCCCACACTTTCATGATTTGCATAACCCTCGCACTAGAGCTTAAATGTAAATCTGATGTAAGGTCGTGAACTTATTTCAAATGAGGCCCATTTGCTCTTCCGTCATCGTCTAAGTCTTGTAGTACTCACTATTTCATTGTCTTTCTCGTTCAACACATCAGCGCAAACAGCGCCAGCCCAACCTGCGTCCGGTTTCTCACTGCCCGAGCCGCACAAAAATGCGCCACTGGGGGGAATTCCCAGCATGCCCGGAGACGGCAACGGAGCATACAAGAGCCAGCAGTATCGAGATCTTTTCGCCGAGCAGGGACACACCGCGACTGAGACTCGCGCAAAAATAGAAAAAGCGTTTCAGCAACTCTTCCACGGAGACGGCCAGGAAGAGCGCCTATATTTCGAAACCGGAGCCAACGAAAACGGTCCGCTGGCCTACATTACCGACTGGGCAAACAACGACGCGCGCAGCGAAGGTATGTCCTACGGCATGATGATCGCGGTGCAGATGAACAAGAAGCGCGAGTTCGACGCGCTATGGAATTGGTCGAAAACTTACATGCTGGTTACCGACCTTAAAAATCCATCGGTCGGATACTTTGCCTGGTCAATGAGCACCGACGGCACGCCAAGATCAACCGGCGCCGCGCCCGACGGCGAAGAGTACTACACCATGGCGCTCTACTTCGCTGCCAACCGCTGGGGAAACGCCAAGGGCATTTACAACTACAAAGCGGAAGCAGACAAAATTCTTCGTGGCATGCGCCATCATCCCGTGCTGAGCGGGACCACTCCGTTCCGCATTCATCCCGACGATCCACCATTTATCCCGCCGGACCATCCGTGGCCCAGCCCGAACAATAAAGAGCGTGCGAGGCAGGCAGCTGCGAATGGAACTACTGTTCCCGTATTTCGCCCGCCGTGGGACAGGCCACGGACCGAATCAATCGGCCCCATGGTTGACGAAGATCATTTCATGGTCCGCTTTATTCCGAACGTAGACGTAGCGTTTACCGATGCCTCATATCATCTGCCGGCTTTCTACGAGTTGTGGGCACGCTGGGGACCGGAAGAAGACCGTGCCTTCTGGGCGAAAGCAGCGGATGTCAGCCGTGATATGTTCAGCAAGGTCACGGGCCCGGAAACGGGATTGACTCCCGAAAGGAATAACTTCGACGAAACACAAATGATCGGACGCGACGGAAAGCCAACCTCGTTCGGTTATGACTCCTGGCGTAGCGTCAGCAACTGGTCGGTGGATTACGACTGGTGGAAAAAAGATCCGCGCGAAACAGTGTTGAGCGACCGCATCCAAAAATTTCTTTCCAGTGAAGGCATCAGCAAGTTCGCCGATCGCTATACCCTCGATGGCAAGCCGCTTTCTACGCGGCATTCAGTCGGCATGGTGGCCACGACGGCAGTCGGCAGCTTTGCGGCCACAAAGGGAGACACTGCAAAAGCATTTGTTGAAGAACTATGGAACACGCCCGTCCCCTCAGGCGAGCAGCGTTACTATGACGGGATGTTGTACTTGATGAGCATGTTGCATTGCAGCGGAAATTTCAGGATTATTACTCCCGCCAGAAAATAAACCTGGACAGGATCACCTATGCGCCAATGCGTTTACCTGTTTGTCGCTACCTTGACCTTCGCCGTGCATGCAGTTTGTGCCGATAGAGTCATCCCTCAGTCCAACTCTTCTCATAAAGACGACAAAGAAAAACATTGCAATCATTTCTCGTCAGGCAAGATTCGGACTAATTCGGTCTGTCCGGGACCGGCAAGGTAATGCGCGATAAGCATGGCCGGCTCGGTGGATGAGTCGTTGTCGAATTCCTCAATGATCGTGTCAGCTGGTTCATAAATAGATTGCCCCGCCGTATAGTGAATCTGCTTGCCTCCGGCAATCTTCACAACGAAGGACCCCTCGAGTACATAACCGACCACCGGCATTGGGTGGATGTGGCGTCCGGTGCGTTGTGCAGGCTCGTAATCGATGCGTACTACTGAAACGCTGGTAACGTTCTTGTCGGGAGAAATATTGCGTTTCACAATCGGTGTGCGCTTCACCGGAGCCGGCATCTGAGCTGTGGCTTGAGACAACGCGATGGCAGTAACCAATATCGCGACAAATAAATTTCTCATAGGTTTATTCTAAGGTCCATTCCAAAAAGAAAAAGGCGCCGGTCACCCGGCGCCTCGTTCACCTACCAGCAACTTGTTATTTTTCTGGCTGCACTGCTCCGATTTCTTTACGGCTAGGACCTGGGATGGGTCGCGCCGTCTTTGCTGATAATGGAGCATTGCCAACCGCCGCCGCTCCGTAACGCTCAAGCAGCGCGGGAACCATGGCGCCTTCTGCTTCTTTCACAAACGTGACCTGGCCGGCCATGTCTAGATCAACGCGAATGAAGTCTCCAAGCTTCACCTGATTGGTCGCTACCAGATTGGCCAGCGGGAAAACCAGGTGACGTTCGATGGCGCGCTTCAGGTGACGCGCACCGTATTTAGGGTCGGTGCCTTCTTCCAGCAAATAATTCTTCACTTTCGCCGTGCAGCTGAAAACAAATTGGTTGGCAGCAGAAGCCATCAGGATGCGCTGCTGCACCATGCCCAATTCAATTTCCAGAATCTGACGCAGGTGTTCCGGACGCAGGGTTTTGAATACAACCGTCTTGTCGATTCTGTTCATAAATTCCGGCGTGAACTTGCGGCGAGCGGCTTCGACCGCAGTGCGGCTGATCTTCTCGTCGAAGGAGGCATCAACTTCAACTTTCTCCGGAGCAAAGCCCAGCTTGCCGTTGACGAGATTGGTCATCTCGCCCGCGCCCAGGTTTGAAGTCATGATGATGATGCACTGCGACATATCCACGCGGCGGTTATCGCCGAGGGTCAAAGTAGCTTTGTCTAAAATTCCCAACAACAACTGCCAGAGTGAATCAGAAGCCTTTTCAATTTCGTCGAACAGCAGGATCGAGAGCTTCAGCTTCTCGGTGTGCCATTGATTCAAGGCTTCTTGCGTTAACAGCGGGTGCGTTTCGCGGTGTCCCAAATATCCCGGAGGCGATCCGATCAACTTCGCAATTTCATGCGAGTGTTGGAACTCGGCGCAGTCAATCTTGATGCAGGCGCGGGAATCACCAAAAAGCGACTCAGCCATTGACTCAACTACGCGGGTCTTACCGGATCCCGTTGGCCCAAGGAAAAGCAGGTTGCCCACCGGACGCCCCGGCGCATTCAACCCCGCCAGGAACATCTGGTAGATTTCCACGACTTTTTCGACCGCCGCATCCTGGCCGACAATTCGGCGGCGAAGGGCGTTCTCGAACTCTTTGGCGTCGTTACTGCGAAGGGTTGGATCGAGCACCGTATTGAGAACTGGCTTCATATGAGCTGGCCCTTTACCGCTGGGCTTGGCCTCTTCCTGGGGGAGTCGTGTCATGCAATCGTTTCATTTTGGGAGACATATTCTGTCATCCCGTAAACCGTTTGGCTACGGTCTTTTGTGCAAATGACACGCCATCTAAGAACCGAGGCCATTCCTTGTCGGTTCAATAAGTTAGATGCTATTGCAGGGGTTTACGACCCGGCTAGATTCCACAAGGGTGCGGCGGATAGGAAAAATTTTGCGCATGTTGGTAGGCAATCCTAGGGAACGGCGTCCCTGAATGACACAAAGTGCTAAGTGGGGTCTGGCCCGACGTAACTGGCGGGGAACATCACTCGCAGTTAGTATCCCGCTTGAGATATCGTATTCAAGGAGAAAGACTTGCGCCACTCTCGTCCAACCCACGCCGCGGCTGTTGTATGCCTGATTTTTACCTCTCTTATTTCTGTTGCATTTGCTGCCGATCAGGCTGCGCCAACCCATTTGGTGAAGGTCACTAAAACAACCACTGACAAAGTGGCTGTTCCAGCAACGCCAATTGTGCAGAAAGTGGCCCCAGCGGGCAGTGCGTTGTATATCGCCAAGCGCGGAGAGAGCGTGATTTCAGTGGCGCGGCATTTTCTGCCGCAGACTTCTTATTTGACTTCGTCGGAAGTAGCGGAAGCAATCCGCGGCGCGAATGACGATGTGCGCGGAACTTTTTTGAAGCAGGGGCAAAATGTAATCGTTCCCGGAATTTTGCCGGCGCCGATTGTCGAGAAGAGCATTCCAGTCGCGAAAGATTTTGAAGTGCGCGCGATTTATCTGACTGGCCTGATGGCTGCGAGCGATCACGGAATTCAGATTGTGAAACGCTGGCGCGAAGCCGGCGGCAATGCGGTTGTGTTCGATATCAAAGACAGCGATGGCACGGTAAACATTCCCTTTGAGCATCCGTTGCTCGGCAAGCATAACATTACTTTCCAGGATCTGCCGAAATACGTGCACTTCCTGCACCAACAAAATATGCACGCAATCGCGCGTGTCGCCATCTTCCGCGATGAGCGTTTGGTGAAAGAGCATCCCGAACTCGCGGTGCAGTCGCGCAAAAATAACGCTCCGTGGCGCGAGAACGGGAAGTTAGTCTGGACCGATTCTTCAAACCCCAAAGTTCAGGAATACGACATTGCTTTAGCGAAAGTCGCGGCCGCCTCAGGTGCGGACGAAGTCCAGTTCGACTATGTGCGCTTCCCGGCTGAAGGCGATCAGAAAGACGCAAAGTTTGTATTCCAGACCGAGCACCCAACCTGGACACGTGCCAATGTAATCGCCGATTTCGTAAAGCATGCCCATGAAGCATTGCAGCCCTCGGGAGTTCTGCTCTCTCTCGATGTATTCGGCGTCATGGCATGGCAGCGTTCGGTTGATCTCAATCACACGGGGCAGGACATCGTGCAGATGGCAAAGTACTGCGATGTGCTTTCGCCGATGATTTACCCATCCCACTTCTTTGGCATGGACAACATAGCCCATCCCGGAGATGAACCCGAGCACTTCATCGGCATCTCCATGGACCGCTTTGAAAAGATCACGCAGGGGAGCGGCGTGGTGATTCGTCCGTGGCTGCAAGCCTTCCACTGGCGCACCAAAACTTATTCGCCGGAGTACATCAAGATTCAAGTACTGACCGCAAAGAACAAAGGTGGAGTTGGTTTCTTGTTCTGGAACGCGGCCAACGACTACAGCAAGCCCTACACGGCCATGCCAGCCATGCGCACTGACAAAGGTAAATACTTCCGCGGAGACGAACTTCCGGCAGTAGCGCAAGCCAGCTTGAGTGCCGGAACAAAGTAAGATTTTCTCTGCGTTCTTTGCACGGTTTTCATTGCGGCCTCTGCGGTAAAGTTCTAATTGGAAAAATCCGGCCGCACAGCATCCCTCCCAAGCTGCCGTACGACCGGGTCCAGTAGAGGTCTACTCGAAGAAAACACTCAACGGCGTATTGACTGTAATGCGTGTTGCCTTGATCACGCCAATAATGTGCGCTTCGCTGTTGCCGGATGGGTCCGTGGCATCGAGGATGAACGATCCCGAGTATTGGTTTCCGTCACGACTCAGGGTGACGGCTTCCTGAATGTGCGTGGGGCCGGCAGGGTTTCCAATTCCACTCGGAGCGTTGGCTGGATCGTTTCCCAGGGCGAAGTGGTTAAGTTTGTATTTGTTAATGCCAGTCTTCTCCCATACTCCCAGACAAAAATTACCATCCTGCGCAGGTCTTCCGGAGTTCATGATTTCCGTGCCGTCGGCATGCCACTGCACAATCGCTGAATCGATGACCGCTTCGTCAGGCGGCCCGCCGCTGCCATTGCCTCTAGCGATGAATAGCACCTTCCACATTCCGACGATTGGATCTTCAAAGCTAAAGTGGGCCAACACCAGCGAACCTGATGTGTTCGAATTGCTCCAGGATTGGCGATGCAAGGCGGCCTGCTGGTTGCCACAGGCGGCATTGGCGGTTGCGGTCAGCATCGTCCCGATCAAGATGATTCCCATTGCGGTTGCGAATGTTTTCAAAGCTGTTTTCATGTAATTTCCTCCCGAAAATTTCGGACTTGCGGGCGCAATCCTGCCGCGTAAGCCGCGTCCGCACAATGGACGGGGGATGAAGCTTAGGTAAAGGATCGGTGAACCCGTAAGTGGTTGAGCAGACGCATGGTTCGCCACGATAACGGCGGGTAATGCTATAGTTTTGGCCCCGGTTGACGGGGCTTTCCGTGATCGCTTCCTCCTACAAGTTCGGCGAATTCGAGTTGGATTGCGGCCGTTACGAGCTACGACGCAACGGCCGCACCCTGAAACTCGAGCGCATCCCCATGGAGTTGCTCATCCTGCTGGCGGAAAAGGATGGCAACGTGGTCACGCGGCAGGAGATTGTCGAGCGGCTCTGGGGCAAGGACGTTTTTGTTGATACCGAACACGGGATCAACACCGCCATTCGCAAAGTCCGCTTAGCTCTTAAGGATGATCCCGAACAACCCCGCTTCATTCAGACTGTGACCGGCAAGGGCTACCGTTTTGTAACCGAGCGCCAGTATGACAACCATGCATCCGCAGAACTGTTAGAAACGGTCGTATCCCCGTCGCAGGCGGCAGGTCTTCCGGCCAAATCCCGGCGGATGTGGCCCATCATGGTGGCACTTATCGTTCTTTGTCTAGCCGCCGGTGGATTGCTGATATTTAATTCTGGCGGAATCCGCACTCGCTTATTTCCCAGCAGCCAGCGTCAAATCCGCTCCATCGCCGTACTTCCGTTGGCAAACCTCTCCGGCGACAGTTCTCAGGACTATTTCGCCGACGGCATGACCGACGAACTCATTACCATGCTGGCCAAGAACACTTCGCTACGTGTGGTCTCGCGGACTTCTGCCATGCAATACAAAGGAGTGCAAAAACCGATCGGGCAAATTGCACGCGAACTCGGCGTAGAGGGGGTGTTGGAAGGATCAGTTGAGAAGTCGGGCAACCGCGTGCATATGACGGTCCAGTTGATACACGCTCCCAGCGACACTCACATCTGGGCAGAAAGTTATGACAGGGATTTCAATGATGCGCTTTCCCTGCCATCCGACCTTTCACAGACCATCGCGAAAGAAATCAACACCGCCATCTCTCCCAACCACACACAGCCGCAAATCAGCGCTGAGGCGCATGACGCCTACTTGCAAGGCAGATATTTCTGGTTTCAGAACAATCTGGACCGAAGCCTGGAATATTTTCAAAAAGCAATCCAGCTTCAGCCTAACTACACAAGCGCCTGGTGTGGTATATGCGATGCGTATGTGGTTAAGGCTGTGGACGGGCAATCGCCAGCAAAAGATGTCATGCCGAAGGCTGCTGAAGCCTGCCATAAAGCAGCGGAACTGGACGTTTCTCTTGCCGAAGTCCACAGTACACTTGCGGGGTTGTATTTATTTGGAGACTGGGACCCGAAACGCGCAGACGCCGAAGCACTTCGTGCTCTGACTTTAGATCCAAATCGCGCTGAGACCCATCACCTGCGTGCATATATCCTTCTCGCGTTGAATCGCGGTCAGGAGTCGATTCAGGAGCAAAAACGTTCGACGGAATTGGATCCATTTGCCCGGCCATGGGCCTTAGGAAAAGTCTTCATGCAGCAGCGACAGTTCGATGCTGCCATAAATGAATTCCGCCTTCGTGCCGAGGCCCAGCCGCAAGACCCCACTATCCATTACATGCTTTATCAGGCTTACCGATTTAAAGGTATGTGGAATGAATCTGTACAGGAATTAAGAAAGTTGTCTGTACTTACCGGTCAATCTAAACATGCGGAGGAGGAGCAACAGGCATTTGATAAAGGTGGCCCCAAGGCCGTGGCAGAGTGGAACCTGGAATTCCTAAAGAACGGAGCCCGCACCGGATACATCTCTCCCATGGAGTTAGCCACCGTCAGCGCGGAAGCCGAGAACAAGGAAGAGACACTGAAGCTTCTGGAAGACGCCTATGCCGAGCGTTCGCCGTGGTTGATCCTCATACAAGGTGAGCCGGACTTTGACTTCCTGCATAATGACAAACGTTATCAGAACTTGATCGGCAAGATCGCCCTGTCATCTCATTGAGACTTCTTTTGCCGAGCTTTGGCCTGCTCCTCATACATCTTTTGGAAACGGTCCATCGTAGGCTGCAGCTGCTGTGGATCACGAATGCACTCCGCAAGTATAGCGCTGAAGTTTGCCTCGTTTGGCGCACCGCCCAGGTTGTGCCGCTGCTCCATAGTCGGCGGCCCACCCTGGGTTCCGATCGCGGGAATCACCGCCGGAAGGTGAAACGCATACATGCTACCTGCCGCAATTGGCTCATGCGGATACTGCAAAAGCCATGGACAATTGTGGCCATCCATAATCATTCCCGCTGACACTACTGCCCATTGATTGGCGTCGGCCGCAGCGGGTTCCTGACAATTCCATTGCACAGCTTGCTGAACATATACGGTCGGGTCAGAAAATCCGTATTCATCAATCAAGATATGTTGCAGTCCGCGGTGCTGCACCCATTGTTCGACATCCGGCAGGGCCTGGTTCCAGTCGAGATTGGAATCATTCACCAATTCATAAGCAGGCCGTCCCCAACTCAGTGAATTAAGAAACGGCATGTAATAAGGATAAGAATGGACTGCGGTGAAAATTGACACCAAGCTTAGTGCCGCCACAAGCCATGTTCCTGCGCGTGCCATCTTCCATCCGGAAGCTTGCAGCGATTGCAGCAGCGCTGGGAGTGGAGCCAACAACAGGACCATAAGCACTAGCGGCACCGAGAAGTGACGAATGCTGATGGTGAGCCGGCTCAAGATACACGTGAATGTGAATACAAAAAAGAAAGCCCACAACGCCCGCCAGTGAAGCTGTCTTTCCTGTGCAATTACAGACGTTTTCCGAAGCCTGGCTGTGATCCCAGTCAGAGCCGCAAGCAGAAGCGTTCCCAAAAACGCCAGTGATGATTTCAAAACAAACATTACGGGAAAATAAAACCAGACTCCATGCGGATAAGAGTGGCCCAAAATATAGGTCGGTCGGCTCGCAGTCACCGCAAACAGCCCCAACCCTTGCAGAAATATCCACGGAGGCATCAGTAAGCGTCGCAACAGGGGGGCCACTGGAAATCCGGGAATTAATGAAAACGTATTGGTTGGCTGGCCCCATGAGAGCACAAAATAAACTGCATAGACCGCTAAAGCTGCCAACGCCGTACCCTTGATCAAAGCCCACCAACGTCGCCGCCTCCAGGTACGAAGCTCAATTTGTTCTGTCGGCATTACTGGCAGCTTGCTGAAACGCAAGCTGAGAATGAAAGCTACAAAACAGAAAAACAAAATCCCGGCGGAAAATTTAGATAGCAGCGCGCCGCCCAACGCGAGGCCGAACTTGACTATGGTCATCTGCTCCGGAGAGCGCCACATGTCGGCAAACGTCCACATCGTAAGCACTGCAAAAAATGTGAAGATAACGTCGGTCAACACCAGCGGACCGAAGGTAAGAAACGTCGGCATAGTAGCGTAAAAACATAAACACAGCAGGCCACCCCACTCATTACCCAACTTCGTGCCGTAGACATAAATCATCCAGCCGAGCAGCAGAGTGATCAGCAACATAGGCATTCGCGCCCAGAAAACAGTGCTGAAAGGATCATTCCATTTGGTCACGAACCAGTGCCCGAATACCCACTCTCCGAGAAATTGATTGAAAAATCCATTGCTGAACGACCATGTGACACTCGAATAATCAGCCTTAGCACCGCGCAGCACCAAAGGAAGCGCCGCAATCACTTTGCCTAGCGGCGGATGCTCTGTGTTGAGCCGCAGGTCGAGTTTTTGTAAATAACTGACGCCAGCGCCGATGTGCGCGACTTCATCCAGCGTGATGGACTCGTGCCTGACGGCTCCGCCTGCAAGTAGTCCCATAAGCACAAGCAGAAGTATGGCTGCAATGGTGAGCGCTTTAGGATGAGGAAGTTTTTCAGCGTTCATGCGTCCATCCAAAATTTCGAGGTAGTGGTCCCGGGAAGTGGGGAAAGTATATACCAGGTACGAATCACTGAACTCCGGTTTATACTGATTGCGGCGTACAGGACGCCACCCGTCCGCGGACAGGACTGAGTCCACCTGAGTAATTCCGAAAATTAAGGTTCTAACGAACCTCCTTTTCACCCGCAACAGCGGACTCGGGCATGACCTAAAGGAGGTCCGTCATGGCTGATCGTCACTTTCCCGTACGCCCCAACCTGGAACAACTTAAACATCAAGCTAAGGATTTGCTGCGTGCTATCAAGCAGGGTGATCCCGCGGCTGTCGCAGAATTCCGGAAACATCATCCCAAACAAATCGATCCCGAAGCGGCCAAACTCGCCGACGCTCAATTAGCACTGGCCCGCAGTTACGGAATTACCAGTTGGCCGCGACTGGTTACAGCGTGCCGTATGACAAACGCTGTCTGGGAAGGAGACACCGCCACCGTTCGTGAGCTTGTTATGCGAGACCCAAAACTGCTGCACCAAGATGCCCGTGGCGTAGAAGGAAACTGGGGACCGCCAATGTCCTATGCTGCAAACGTCGGACGCATCGAGATCATCGAGATGCTGTACGAACTTGGAGCCAAGGATGTACAGCGTGCATTTTCTCGCGCGTGTCTTCAAGGCAAGATCGAAACTGCTCAGCGTTTGTATGACATGGGAGGAAGGCCGGCAGTAGACGCCGTGATGGGGCCGTGTGAAACTTTGTCAGGTACCGGGCTGGAGTATCAGCTCAAACTCGGGGCTGAACTCATTGACAAGCAGGGCGCCCGTCTTGCCCCGATTGCCTTAGTTCTTCAAACCTACAGCCGAAATCCCAAGGGCAAGCATCGGTGCCTCGAACTCATTGCCGAACGGGGCGTGCAATTTCCTGATACGCCGCCAATGGCGATGCACCGTGGACGTATTGATTTGCTCGAAGCACATCTACGACGCGATCCAAAATTGTTTACCCGGACTTTCTTGCATACAGAAATCTACCCGCCTGAGTTGGGTTGTCACGCAATTGATCATTCGCTCGCGCTGCACGGGACCCCGCTGGCTGGCACAACGTTACTGCACCAGTGTGTTGATTTCGATGAAATTGAGATTGCCCGTTGGATGATTGCCAATGGAGCCAGTGTAGACGCCAGGGCCGAAGTTGATGCGGAAGGCTTCGGGGGACACACAGCATTATTCGGTTGTGTTGTGTCACAACCCTACCGCACCAGCCTGCGGACCGATGATAGCTTTGCCAGATTGCTTTTAGATCAGGGAGCCGATCCCAACGTGCGCGTGTCTCTGCGAAAGCGTCTGCGCTTTGCGGAAGATGAATCCATGCACGAATACCACGATGTGACACCGTTGTCGTGGGGAGAGAAGTTCCATGCCCAGGACTGGGTCAATAAAAATGCAATGCGGTTGATCGCAGAGCGCGGCGGAAGAACCTGATTTCGCACTTTCGGATTTCAACTCTTTCAATCTGAACCACTTGATCCCAATACCGAAGTCATCTGGAGAGCAGGGTATAATTTAGATACAGTTCCTATCAGTTAGGAGTTTTATGGCCCTCCAGAAAACAGAAAATATCTGGCATAACGGAAAATTAATTCCATGGGATAAAGCCACAATTCACGTCATGTCTCACGTGATCCACTACGGATCGGCGGTGTTCGAAGGTGTGCGTTGCTACGCCCCGCCCAGCGGCCCAGGAATTTTTCGGGCGAAAGAACACATGCAGCGACTTCTGGACTCGGCCAAGGTTTACCGCATGGACGTCGATTACTCGGTCGACGACCTGATCGCCGCTATGAGCGAGCTGATCAAGGCCAACGGCGCATGGCCCTGCTATCTGCGCCCCATTGTTCTGCGTGGATACGGCGAGATGGGTGTAAGCCCGCTGAACTGTCCGATTGAGGTCTACATTGCCAACTACCCATGGGGAAAATATCTGGGCGGTGAAGGCGGCGAGGGCGTGGATGTTTGCGTCTCCTCTTGGAATCGCCTGGCTCCGAACACGCTCCCGGCAATGGCGAAAGCTGGCGCGAACTACATGAACTCGCAGCTGATTAAGATGGAAGCCATTCTCAACGGATACGTCGAAGGTATCGCGCTCGATACCAACGGCTATGTCAGCGAAGGCTCCGGTGAAAACGTATTTGTTGTGCGCAATGGTACGTTGCAAACGGCACCATTGGGGAATTCAGTGCTACCAGGCATTACTCGGGATTCAGTACTTCAAATCGCGCGTGATCTCGGGATTCCAGTGACTGAATCGGGTATTCCCCGCGAAATGCTCTACATTTCCGATGAGGTCTTCTTCACCGGGACGGCAGCTGAAGTCACCCCCATACGCTCGGTGGACAAGATCAGCGTCGGCAAAGGCGTGGTTGGCCCCATTACCAAGGCCATCCAAAAGGAATTCTTCGCCATTGTTCGAGGGGAAAAGCCTGACCGCTTTAACTGGCTTACTCCGGTAAACGTCGGTAGCAAACAGCCAGTCGGCGTATAATCGTCCCGCCATAAGTCACAAGGGGCGCGCCATGCGCCCCTATTGTGTCCCTTTCTATAAATCACGTCTGGAGGAACTATGTCCCAAGGTATGACTCCCGAATTTGCTTCGGGCTATTGCGCCATGATGCTTGATGGCATCAAGCGCGAAGCCGAAGTTACCAAAAAAGTATTTGCCGCAGTACCCGACGCGAAATCCGATTACAAGCCCGACCCGAATGCGAAAACCGGATGGGAACTCGCATGGCATATCGCCAATTCAGATGTTCAATTTTTCGATGCAATTGCCGATTTAAAGTTCGATATGGCAGCTATGCAGGAAGAACGTGCCGACAAGCCCAAGAATATTGCCGAGTTGGTTGAATGGTATGACAAGAACATGCAGCGCGGAGCCGCGCGGGTTGCTGCACTGTCAGGAGAACAGTTGGTAACGTCTGTGGAATTTTTTGGATTGTTCAATCTGCCGGCAGTGGCTTACCTGGGCTTCCTTAACAATCACTGCATTCACCATCGCGGCCAGCTGTCCAGTTATTTGCGGCCCATGGGATCAAAATGCCCCTCGATTTACGGCGGTAGTTATGATGAACCGTTCATGCCGCAAGTTCCAGCGGAATCAGCAGCGTAGTTTTACGATAACCAGATAAAAGGCCGCCTGTGAACGGCGGCTTTTGTTTTAGTTCCAACTTTAAGTTGCACACCAAACAATCTGCACAGGATATTTTTCAAACGCGCGGTCCGCGGTCAGTATTGCCATATCCTCCGTCATTGCCTGTGCAATCAACATGCGATCGAAAGGGTCGGTGTGATGAGGCGCAAGGTCGTAAATCTTCACCGTATGCAGATGAGTAATCGGTAAAGGTTTGAGCCCTTGCTTTGCCATGAATGCGGGAATGCACTGGCTCGGATGTCCGGGGAGTTGAAGCTTCCCGCTGCGTGCCTTGATGGTAATTTCCCACGAACTCGCTGCCGAGAAATAAATCTCCTCGTGCCCATTTTCAATAATTTCCCGCGCACTCCGATTGAGCTTGTCCGTGGCGGCGATGCTCCATAGCCAGGCCACACTATCCAAAAGGTATTTCACTTTTTCTTCCGTTTGGGTGGCTCCACAACCTCGGGCAATTCGCCGCCATAAAATTCCTTCAACAACTCGTCAGGCAAAGGAGCGTCGAAGTCATCCGCAATCCACACATCACCTTGCGCAAACCCCATGGGGCGTTTGCTCGCGCGCGGATCGGCGGGCACTAAGCGCGCCACGGGAACACCAGCCCGCGCGATAGTCACTTCCTCGCCACTCGCAACCTTCTGTAACAGCTTGGAAAAGTGTGTTTTCGCTTCATGGATATTGATTTCCATGTATTTAAGTATAGACTAAGTCTACAGACTAAGTCTATTAATTATTCTCTGCAAATTCAACCGTCCTAACACTCATCAGTCCAATTACTTAGGTCATCTTGGGCGCGGTACCGAATAGGTAGATCATACGGATAGCGGTCTGCCGTCCGCAGGGGGAACGTTTCGCATGAATATTGATGACCTGCTTCGTATCGCCATGGAACGGCGGTCTTCTGACTT
>CAWBXL010000058.1:0-7700 GCA_963792305.1 uncultured Acidobacteriaceae bacterium
CCAAGTTCATCACTATACTGAACGAATATCTCGGGTTCTTCGACAAGGCGATCAAGCGCACGCGTGACGAAAAAGTTACCGAGCTGTTGCCCAGGCTCGATCTTTCCAAACGCGCCGATTTCGAGGGCGATAAGAAAACTCCGTCCAAGAAAATCGAGAAGCTGGAAAAAGAACTGAAGAAGATTCAGAAAGAGCGACAGTTCAAGGAAGTCGAAACCCGCTTTGACGAAGAACACAGCCTGTGGGCGGTGCGCTACGTCAACTGAAGGCGATGGATATCTCATCAATGGGAAATGGTGTCTGCTCCCGAATTCCGCCGATGTTTGCCAGTTCAAGCTGATCGAAACCAACCTCGAACCGCCGTTTGTGGTCGAGACGATTGCCAAGGTTCGGCTGCGGCTGATGCAGAAGAAGAAGTAGGGAAAGACGGCGATACAAAGAAAGCCGCCAAACCAGTTGCGAAGAAAGGCCGCCGAACCGGAAGTAGTGGAAAAAACTTCAGCTCGCGATTTGTTCGCTTACGTAATCGCTCAGGGCAAAAAAGATTTCGCGGTGCAACGCTACAAAGGGCTGGGTGAAATGACGGCTCCGCAGCTTTGGGAAACCACCATGGATCCGAGCGCCGGACTTTACTTTCAGTCAAACTCGAAGACATCGCCGAGTGCGAGACCATCTTCACCACCCTGATGGGCGAAGATGTGGAAGCGCGGCGGAAAATTATCGAGGACAATGCGCTGGATGTGAAGAACCTGGATATCTAATCAACTGGTGTAAGGCGGGCACTCCTGCCCGCCCAACCTTGATTTATAACACCAGCACATCATGTGACTTGAGCGCGCGATCGAAGGTCACGAATTTCAATCCTGCCACTGAAGCAGAAAGCCAGAAGGTAACTGCATCCGCCCAAACCTTGGGAGAGCTGCTTACAGGCGCGAACGCGAGCGGAATTCTTTCTCCATATCTTCCGGTTCTGGGAGAAACGAAATCCGCGTATCGGCCCACACCTGGTCCCATAGTTTCCACGCCTCGGACATGGTCTTGGTATCTTTCCCCATGACCTTCTCAGTGGTCAATAGGCGCAAGATTGTAAGTTGAGTAAAACGACGAGATTGCTCCGTGCCCGCCCGTTCAAACCACTCGCTGGCTCTTTCGGAATGAATGTGCCGTCCCCAAAGGAGCGCGAGCCAGACATTGGCATCAAGGAAATTCAACGTGTTCATAAATTTGGTCGTTAGTTAAATCGACCTTCGGGCCCTGCGAAATGATGAGCGGGAACTGAACTCGCTTTGCGCGCGGTCGTTCGCCTTTGAGCAGGACGATTCCGCACTCCGGTCAAGACAAGCTCCCGGACGGAGCTGCCCTTGGCCGCCGCTTGCTCTTTGAGTTTGCGGTAGAGAGGGGTAGGGATGTCCACTGTCGTGCGTACAGAATCCGGCTTCATATTAGTCATTGTTACAAAGTGCCATAAATATGGCAAGAGCGGAATTTAGACGATTTCTATCGTAAAACCTCTTCAACAAAACACCTAAACATTGACCAAAGTAGCAATCCCCCCTAAGATTGCTGTTCGCTTTCCGAAAGACCTGTTCACTCACACATGATCGGGACGACCATCTCCCATTACCGGATCCTTGAAGCCATTGGCGGCGGGGGTATGGGCGTGGTTTATAAGGCAGAAGACCTTAGCCTCCAACGGTTTGTCGCCCTTAAGTTTTTGCCTGATGCTATTTCCCGCCAGCCCCAGGCGCTTGAGCGCTTTCGTCGCGAGGCACGCTCAGCGTCGGCCCTCAATCATCCCAACATCTGTACTATCCACGAAATTGGCGAGCATGACGGACGGTTGTTTATCGTCATGGAATTTCTCAGCGGGAAGACGCTGAAGCATGTAATCCAGAACCGTCCGCAGGATTTGGAACGGATTTTGAGTGTGGGAACTGATGTCGCCGAAGCGCTCGATGCCGCGCATGCCAAGGGCATTATTCACCGTGACATTAAGCCGGCGAATATTTTTGTGACCGACCGCGGTGCTACCAAGGTGTTGGATTTTGGACTGGCCAAAATGGCGGTGAACGAGTCCTCGGGGAATTCGCAAACCCGCGGGTCTGCGGCTGACTTGACCAGTCCGGGGGCCACCGTGGGCACGGTTTCCTATATGTCTCCGGAGCAGTTGCGCGGCAAAGACCTCGATGGGCGCACGGACCTGTTTTCCTTTGGCATCGTGCTGTATGAAATGTCCACCGGTGTGCTGCCGTTTCAGGGAGAGACTTCTGCGGTCATTACCGAAGCTATCCTGAACCGCGCCCCGATCGCGCCTATCCGTTTGAATCCCGGACTACCGCCCAAGCTGGAAGAAATCATCAACAAGGCATTAGAGAAAGACCGCGATCTGCGCTGCCAGACTGCCGCCGAAATGCGCGCGGACTTGAAACGCCTGAAGCGTTCGGTAGAGTCTTCGCGGTCTGGTTCAGTTTCTGAAGCATCGAGTTCTTCATCTGCAACCCAGGTGATTGCTCCCGCGCCAGCAGTCGCTCTCAAAAGAAAAATTCCTCTTGCAGTGCTTTTGGGAATTTGTGCGCTTGTGGCGCTTGCCGCCGGTTTACTTGGCGGCAAACTAATCTTCTCCTCGGAGCCACCGCCGCCACCACTCTACCGCCAGCTTACCTTCCGGCGTGGCAGCATCCGCTCGGCGCGTTTTGCGCCAGATGGGCAAACCATTCTCTACAGCGCAGCCTGGCAAGGTGGACCGCTGGATGTTTTTACCGCGCGGCCGGAAGCCCCGGAAGCGCGCTCCATGGGACTGAGTCACACTCAGCTCGTCTCGGTTTCTTCAACCTCCGAAATGGCGGTGCTGATCAACAGCAAAGCCATCGGCACTTGGGTAAGTACGGGCACGTTGGCACGTACGCCTCTGGTGGGAGGGGCACCGCGCGAAGTCCTGGAGAACGTGCAGTGGGCCGACTGGTCTGCCGATGGGACGAATCTGGCAGTAGTGCGCGACTTTGGCGGAAGAAACCGGCTGGAGTTCCCTATCGGCAAATCACTCTACGAGACTGGTGGCTGGATCGGCCACCCGCGCGTTTCTCCGGATGGAAACAAGATTGCTTTCGTTGATCATCCAGTGCAAGGGGACGACCGCGGCACCCTCGCCATGATTGACATGGCCGGCAATAAGAAGACCCTGTCGGAAGAGTGGTACACCATCCAGGGAGTGGCGTGGTCCCCGAGTGGGAAAGAAATATGGTTCACTGCCAGCCGCTCCGGAGTGGACCGGACTTTGTATGCGGTCACGCTGGATGGAAAAGAGCGTATGGTGCTGCGCCTCCCCGGCGCTCTAATGTTGTTTGATATTTGGAAAGATGGACGCGTGTTGTTAATGCGTGCCAGCTGGCGGCGTGAGCTCGTGGGGCTAATTTCTGGGGAAACGCGGCAGCGCGATCTTTCCTGGCTCGACTACACCTACCCGGCAGATCTCTCCGCCGACGGCAAGACGTTGCTGTTTGACGAAGAAGGCGGCGGCGGCGCTTTATCGTACTCCAAGTCCAACGGCCTCACCTATGCGGTCTACATCCGCAAAACTGACGGTTCTCCTGCCGTGTTGCTGGGAGAAGGCGGGGCAATTGCGCTTTCACCGGATGGAAAATCTGTGGTCGCGCAGACGCAAGACTCTCCCTCGCAATTTCATTTGTTGACTACAGGCGCGGGGGAAGCGCGTGAGCTCACCAAAGATAACGTCAATCACAACTGGGCGCACTGGTTCCCGGATGGCAAACGAATTCTGTTCACCGCCAATGAACCGAACAAGGGCGTGAAGTTTTATGTGCTCGACACTACGACCGGAAAGAGCCAGCCAATCAGCCCGGAAGGCGTGAACGGCACCGCATTTGTGATTTCTCCGGACTCGCAGTGGGTAGCGGGTATTGGGCCAGATCAAAAAGGCTATTTGTATCCGATTGCGGGTGGTGAGCCTCGGTCAATTCCCGGGCTTAATCCCGGAGAACAGCCGATCACGTTCAACACTGACAGCACTGCTCTTTATATTTATCAGCCAGGAGAGTTGCCGGCGCAGGTTTATCATCTCGACATTAAAACCGGGCAACGGACTTTATGGAAGCAGTTGATGCCATCTGATCCTGCCGGCGTTGAAACCATCGGTCCAATTATCATGACGCCCGATGCGAAAACCTGTGTGTTTGGATATCACCGCATGCTGGCGGACTTGTATCTAGTGGAAGGGCTGAAGTAAAAGTTAGTTCGCCTTCGCAACCAGCAAATATTTCTCAATCGAGCTTTGCCATTCTTCGGCAGACTGGCTGTCTTTCTGTCCCATTTCCTGGATATGAGTATTAAAGCTCGAAGTCAACGCAGTTCTCTCGTAAACAACTTTTACTCCGGTATGCAAGGGATCGTCATGGCGGAAATGGATGTCGATCCGCGTGGCTTGTACATCTGGCATCACGTAAACGTACTGTACGTGTCCGGATTCCGGATCGAATGCGGTGTTGAGCCAGATAGTGTGTGTATGTCTGTGGGCAACCGTGAATACCTCGCCTTCGATATCGCGCGCAGGGTGAGGATATAGGAATTGTGGGTCCCAGCTCGCGCCTCCCCAAGCCCGCTCACCATGGGCGCCGAACAGAGGGAACACTTTTTCATAAGGAGCATGAACAGTAAATTCAAATCCGTTTACCACGTGCGCGACGGTGTCCGTCGTCGAGCGCTGCGCACGGAGATGAACTGCCAGCGCTCCGGCGGATATTACCCAGCACAACTGCAATTATTATAAGAAGCGGTTTCATCGCCTGGATCTTCTCTTTGAGTTGGTGGCTGTCTGAGGCTTTCAGGGTCAAGCCGTAGATTTTTCTGAACTGTTCGATTTCCTTCAAGGTTGCGTCGGAGAAAGGCGTCTTGCCCTCGAAGGCGTGCAGGACGATTCCTTCCAGCAAATCGCCGAGGGTCATGTCTTTGAGTTCGGAGACAGCTTTCAGGACCTTTAACAGGCGCTTTTCGATACGGACGCCGGTCTGGACCCGTTCGATTTCGATTGCAGTTTGATTTGTCATATTGTGGTACAAATGTACCAAGGTAATATTATAAATACAAGAGCACTTATAAAGATTCCTTCTCGTTGCTAGCTCCCTTGTCTGAATGCCAAATTTCGGGTTCGTTGATAAAAAAGGAACGGCTACACGGCGGCCAGCGCGGGTTCTTCGATCTTAGCGTCGCGTAAAAACTTCGCGGCTTCTTCCGGAGGAGTCGGGTTGATATAAAAGCCCGTCCCCCATTCAAATCCGGCAGTCTTGGTCAGCTTTGGCATAAATTCTATGTGCCAATGGTAGTAGTCGTTGCTGGGGTCTTGTGTCGGCGAACTGTGAATCACCAGGTTGTAGGGTGGGTTATCGAGTACACGGTCGGCTTTGAGCAGTAACGTCTTGAGTGCTTTGGCGAGGTTCTGGAACATCGGCGACGAAGAGTTCTCAAACGCGGACTCGTGGCGCTTGGGAAGTATCCAGGTCTCGAAGGGAAAGCGCGGCGCGTAAGGGGCCAGCGTGATGAAATCGGGGTTCTCCGCTACCACGCGCACGCCTGACTCGCTTTCCTGACGGATCACATCGCAAAAAACACAGCGTTCTTTGTAGATGAAGTATTGTTTGGCGCCATCGATTTCCTCATTCACATTGATGGGAATAATCGGCAGCGCAATAAGCTGTGAGTGGGAATGTTCGAGCGATGCTCCGGCTGCTTCGCCGTGGTTTTTGAAGATCAAAATATATTTAAAGCGGCGGTCTTTTTTAAGATCAAGAATACGGTCGCGGAAAGTCCACAGCACATCTTCAATTCGTTTTGCTGGAAGCGTCGCCAGGGTCGCGCTGTGGTCCGGAGTTTCGATGATCACTTCGTGCGCGCCGATGCCGTTCATTTTGTCGAACATGCCTTCGGCCTGGCGGTCGAGATTGCCCTCAATACCCAGGGCGGGAAACTTGTTGGGGACTACGCGGACCGTCCAGCCGGGCGTGTCGCGTTGTGCGGGTACTCCACCATTAGGGCTAGGGCGGTACGCCTGAATTTCGGGGGGAGTTTTGGATTCGTTACCGTAACAAAAAGGACAGAAGCCTCCCTTGATCTTTACGCCTTCACGCAGAAAGTCGCTGGGGCGTTTAGCGCGATCCGTGGAAATGATGACCCAGCGGCCTACGATGGGATCTTTTCGAAGTTCAGGCAACTGGCGGAGTCCTTTCCGTGATGGGGGGACCAGCTGGAGCGAACAGCTATTTTACGCCATGGCAAAGGCATTACGGAACAACTCGAAGGTAGGTTGGTCGGACGCTTCATAGTAGACACTGACCACATCGAATCGAAACGTACAATCGGGAGGCAGGTGACGCAGGTATTCTCGCGCTACCGCCGACAGCTCCCGCTTCTTACTCTGATCGACGGCAGCCTCGGCGGGCTTTACCGCATGCGAGGTACGGGTCTTGACTTCTATAAAGCACAGCACGTTTTTGTCCCAGCCGATCAGGTCAATTTCCCCGTGGCGCCGGGGAGAGCGAAAATTGCGGGCGACCATCACGTAGCCCAGGCGGCGGAGATAGAAGTAAGTGTCTTCTTCACCGCGGCGTCCCGTGCGGAGATGGGCCGGGCCTGTTTTAGATGCAGGCACTTTGCTGCCTAGCCAATCAAGGCTACGAACGACCGCGTGAGTGAGCCTGCCGGACACAGGGGAATTGTAAGAGGTTTGGGGCAGGGTTGGATGTGACGGATATCACACGCTTTGTATTTTCTGATTGAACAGTCCGAGGATTTCTTCTTAGATCGTGTCAAGGCATCGGCTTCAGTCATGCCACTCCTTCTGGAAATGGGGTTTGGCGTGCATGGGACGCAACAATTAGATTGCGATGTGTGTCTGCAGCAGTTGCT
Source organism: uncultured Acidobacteriaceae bacterium (assembly GCA_963792305.1). Lineage (GTDB taxonomy): Bacteria > Acidobacteriota > Terriglobia > Terriglobales > Acidobacteriaceae > CAWBXL01. The sequence continues at coordinate 6,916 of CAWBXL010000058.1, forward strand.
TTTGCATCACAATGTAAGCTGCCGAGCTTTGACTAAATTGAGGGGTGGATAAATCGAGTATGTCTTCGCTCACTGAGACGCTTTGCGGGATTTCTTCCCTTCATGCCGCAGACTGCGGCCTTCCACTAAGTGGAACAGTTCCTCGCCCAGATTCTTAGTGTGATCGCCCGCGCGTTCGATGGCCTGCGCCATTAGCAGCAAGTTCGTGCTGTAGTCGCGCGTGCTCTCGTCAGAACTGCTTAAGTGGCGGCGGAATATAGCATGGCAGGCCTGGTCTATTTCAGAATCAGTGCGAATGACCCAGGTGGCGGAGTCGAGGTCGCGGCTGGCAAACCCGGTGTGGACACGCCCGAGCATTTTTTCGAGGACTCCGGTCATCTCCATGAGATCGCGGGCATCTTGGGATAGAAGGCGTGTTTCCAGTTTTTGCAGGTGCTTGGTGACCGACCAGGTGAGGTCGCCGATGCGTTCCAGATCAATGATGAATTTCAGGCAGGCCAGCAATTGGCGTGCCTCGGATTCCGTGACCTCAGTGATGGCAGTCGTAATTTTTTCATCGATACTGCGCTCCAGGCGATCGAGCTCTTTCTCGCAGTCTTTAACGGCCAACATCGCCATCTTGGAAGAACTATGAATGTAGTCGCGCAGATTGGCAGAAGCGTCCTTCGCTACCAGACAGGCTTGCAGGGCAAGCGAGGTCAATTCTTTGGTGGACTCGGGGGCTTCGATGCGGCGGGGTCGCTTCATTAGTTTGTTATGTAGAGCGGGCACTCCTGCCCGCTCGG
>CAWBXL010000059.1:0-42541 GCA_963792305.1 uncultured Acidobacteriaceae bacterium
GGAGCGGCCGGACGAAGCCGTCGAGCTTGTCCTTCGGGCAGTGGTCGGTGTGCAGGGCGACGTTGACCGGGTACTTCTTCGCGGCCTCTGCGCGAACGCGGCGAAGGCGAGCGAGCCGGCCACCATGTTCTTGATCTGTCGTGCCGGAGAGGAACTCCGCGCCGCCGGTCGACACCTGCACGATGCCGTCGCTGTCCGCCTCGGCGAACCCGCGCAGCGCCGCATGCAGCGTCTGCGACGACGTCACGTTGATCGCCGGGTAGGCGAACTGACTCGCCTTCGCCTTGTCGAGCATGCGGCGTAGACCTCGCGGGGTGGCGATTGGCATGTCAAGCTCCGCTGGTCGCTGGTGCGTACGCCGCCAGTATCGCCGTGAGCGCGACGGCCGACTGCCCCGCGTCCGGGCGCCGTCGGCCGCGGCTCGACGACCGCGTGCTGGCGGATCCACGTGTGCATCGCGATCGCGGCCGCGGCCCCGGCGTTGATCGACCGGGTCGAGCCGAACTGGGCGATCGACAGCGTGCGTCCGCAGCGTGCCGCGCGCCGCTCGCTCAGCCCCGGCCCCTCCTGGCCGAAGACCAGCACGCACGCGCGCCGGCAGCGTCGCCGTCTCGATCGGCACCGCGCCGGGCAGGTTGTCGATGCCCGATGAGGGGCAGTCCCGCCCGCCGCCCAGCCGGCGAACGCCGTCGACGTCGTCGTGGTGGCGGACGTGCTGGTAGCGGTCGGTCACCATCGCGCCGCGACGGTTCCACCGGCGGCGTCCGACGATGTGGACCTCGGCCGCGAGGAACGCGTTGGCGGTGCGGACGACCGACCCGATGTTGAGGTCGTGCTGCCAGTTCTCGATCGCGACGTGGAACGGGTGCCGCCGCGTGTCCAGGTCGGCGACGATCGCCTCGAGCCGCCAGTAGCGGTAGCGGTCGACGACGTTGCGGCGGTCGCCCGCGCGCGAGCAGGTCCGGGTCGTACTGGTCGCCGGTCGGCCACGTGCCCGGACCAAGGGCCGACGCCGACCTCCGGCGGGTCCGCGTCGGCGTGCGGCGACATCCGGCTCGGACGCGGCGACCCGCCGACTCAGAATGTACCGGACATAGTGCTCGATCCACCGATCCACGGTCGGGCGGTCGGCTACCTCGGCGTGTGTACAACGACCTGCAACAGCTCGCGCTGCTGCACGGCCTGCTCGATCCGCAGCGCTGGATCGACCGGTTCGGCGCGTACGCCTGTGGGGGTGCTGCCCTCGTCATCTTCATCGAGTGCTGGCTGTTCCCGTTCCTGCCCGGCGACTCGCTGCTGTTCATGGTCGGCCTGCTGATCCGCGGACAAGCAGGTCACCTGAGCCGATCTGGGTGGCCTGCCTCGTGCTGCGGCTGGCGGCGGTGCTGAGCAACATCGTCGGGTACCTGGTCGGCGCCCGTGTCGGCCCGGCGATCTTCGACCGACCGGACTCGCGCTTATTCAAGCAGGCGCACATCGACAGGACCATCGCAGTTCTTCGACCGGCACGGCAACCGGGCGATCGTGCTCGCTCGGTTCGTGCCGATCGTGCGCACGTTCATCACGCTGGCCGCCGGCGTCGGCCGGATGCCGATGCGCCGCTTCGTCACCTACTCCGCGATCGGCGGGGTGGTGTCGGGCCTCCGGCGCCGTGCTCGGCTACTGGCTCGGCGGGTGGCACTGCTCAGCGAGCACATCGAGCTGGTCCTGATCGCGATCGTGGCGATCTCCCTGGTGCCGATCTCGTCGAGTCCTGCAGGGGCCGGTCGAAGCGCCCGCGACACCCGGTACGACGAGGAGAGTGAGCGGCTCGAGGTGCTGCGGCGCGCGGAGGACCGCTGAGGGCTGGCCGCCCGAGGTAGCCGTTAGACGGCTGAGCCGGCTTCGGTGGCTGTCTCGACGAGTCAGAGGAGCGGACAGGTCGGATCGCAGCTCCGCAGGAGCTCGCGGCAGCGGACGGCCTCGGCGGTGTCGCCGATAGAGTCCGACGCCGCGGCGTTTGTGCAAAAATCCTTGGATGAAGTATTTTTCATAAGACCCTCCATCTGTCAAGACAATACGCGCTATCGGAAACAGGTTAGCTAACGCTGTTTTCCTGAGTTCTAATGATGAGAGGAACCTACCGGAACCGGTTTTCCCCAAACTTCCTGGGCTACGTCGGCGACTAAGCGGAGCTTGGCCTCCTGGTCCTGAACTGTGACCAGATTTCCTTCCAGGGTGGATGCAAATCCGCATTGGGGACTTAGCGCGAGCCGCTCCAAAGGCATGTATTGGGCAGCCTCTTCGAGGCGGCGCTTCAACTCGTCCTTGCTTTCTAGCACAGCTTTTTTGGAACTCACCAAACCCAAGACGACTGTTCGGTTTTCAGGAACTTCACGGAGAGGCTCAAACCCACCGGAGCGTTCATCATCGTATTCGAGAAGAAAACGTTGGAATTTGGTGTTCTTGAACACCTTGGTGATCGGACCGTAGTCGCCGGTTGAGTAGAACTTGCTTTGATTATTGCCCCGGCAAAGATGCAAACCGAAAACAATGCCCGGATGGTTGCCGATTACGGCATTGTCCATCTCGATGGACAGGTCGAGCAGACGGTCAGGATCGCTGCCGCGCTTCCTGTAACCCTCGCGAAGTGTGGGGTCCAGCAGTGCTGTGTATTGCGGTGAATCAATCTGAATATAAGTACAACCAAGACGGATCAATTCCACGACTTCATCCTTAAGGATGTCCACTAGATCGGCGAGATAAGCATCCATGTTCGGATAAGCGCCGGCGGATTTATTGTTGTCGTAATAGGCAGCCGCTTGTTGTGCGCTGATCATTGTGGTCTTGCCGGGATGGCTGGTACGGGCGCGAAGGAAAGTAAATTCCTCGGCGCATAGCGGGCGTTTGCGCCGTAACTTCGAAACTACAACCGGGCGAGGCAGAACTAACTCTTCTCCCTTTTCATTGCGGAACGGGATGGCCCAGCCACCAAACTTGTCATAGCCTTCCACCGCATCAATCAGGTGGCCGAAAAATGCGTAGCGCCGCAATTCGCCGTCGGTAACAACTTCGACTCCAGCACGCAACTGCAAATCAATCACATCATTGATGGCGCGGTCTTCCACACGCTTAAACTCTGCGTCGGTAAGCTTGCCTTCGTCGTGTTTTTCACGCGCTTCTTTCAGGTATTCGGGGCGCAATAGGCTGCCAACTACATCGCTTCGAAACACGCCAGCCTCCAACTAAATCGAGAATGTCCTAACATCCATACTCCTGTTGTAAAACCATTTCAAGGCACTTTTTTGTAACCGTATTGTCACTATGCAGTTAGTTGAATTGCGCATTGGACGGTTTTACTAAAGGAAAGTTAGGAAGAAAAAATCTGGAAAATTCTAACACCTGGCAACAAATTTTGACACTGATCTTTTGACCTTATGAAGTTACAAAAAAACTATTTTCCCCGAACATTGGGTGGGACAGAGCGGCATATTCCATTCAAGAAAGCGTATCCTCAAGGAATAGCCTAATCGCGACTTTTGGAGAGGTTTCAAATGCGCAAAGTCATACTCGCAATCGGAATCGTTTTACTTCTTGCTGTTGTTGCCGCAGGCATATTTATTGCTACTTTTAATCCCAATTCTTATCGCCCGACCATTCAGAGCAAGCTGGAAGAGCAATTAGGGCGCAAGGTCCAGCTTGGCGATATGAGCCTGGGACTGTTTCCGCCGCGTTTTCGGGTAGCCAATCTCTCGATTACTGACGATCCACGATTCAATAGTACTCAGCCATTTATCCAGACTGGTGAGTTAAGTCTCTCGGTGCAATTGCTGCCCTTGTTGCACAAGTCCTTGCAAGTGGATTCGCTTACCCTGGCCCAGCCCCATGTAGAGCTCATCAAAGATGCGCAGGGCGTATGGAACTTCGCTTCACTTGGACAGAAATCCTCCACATCAACCTCCTCTCCCTCATCCGAGCAACAGGGCTTTTCTTTGGGGAAATTGGCGATTGACGATGGGCAGATTGCCATCACCGATTTGCAAGCCCACAAACCGCGCACGGTTTATGACCACATCAACTTCCAGCTTACTGACTTTGCTCCGAATAAACCTTTCAATCTGGATGCGTCCGTTCATCTGCCTGGAGCAGGAAATCAGCAGGTCCAATTGCAGGGTACGGGAGGCCCGTTGTCTCACGAAAACCCGGCGGCCACTCCTTTTAAAGGCACTCTCGATTTGAAAGATGTTGACATTGCTGGGCTGCAAAAATTCCTTCAGACATCTGCGCTGGTAAATACTGAAGGAATTCTTTCCGGTCATACGAACATCGCGAACCAGAATGGCAAGGTTTCCGCCAGCGGACAGATCAACATGGATAAACCCAAGCTGCATGGTATTGATGTGGGATATCCGATCAATCTTGACTATGATGTCAACGATGATCTCCAGAATGATCTGCTTACCATCAATAAAGGCGCGATCAAACTCGGACCTACTCCTTTATTCGTCAGCGGCACGGTAAACTCCAAGCCGTCTCCGGCCCAGCTCGACGTAAACCTCAAGGCCAGCGACGTTTCGATTGTTGAAATCGCCCGCCTCGCTGCGGCTGCGGGCATGGCTTTTTCTGCTGATACCAAGGTTGACGGGCACGTCAATGCGAATATTCAGGCACGAGGGCCGGCAGATAAGCCAACCTTGAATGGCACTCTGGCTGGACGCGACATTCAAGTTTCAGGGAAAGACATTGCCAAACCGGTTGAAGTAAAGGCAATCAATGTTGCACTCACTCCAACTGAAATCCGCTCCGACAATTTCAATGTGACTTCTGGTGGTACAACAGCCTCCACGCAGTTCACGCTGAAACAATACGCATCCAAGTCTCCGCTGGTAGATGCCACGGTGCGCGCTCCCAAAGCGGCATTGCCTGATCTTCTATCCATGGCAAAAGCGTACGGCGTGACCGGCCTCGACAAACTGAGCGGTGCGGGAACTCTTAATCTGGATATGCACGCCGCTGGACCGCTGCAAGCTATTAGCTCAGACCAGATCATGAAAGCGCTGAACGGCACCATCAATGTTGACTTCAACAATGTGCGCTATGCCGGAGTGGACATCTCACATAAGTTGGCGGCTCTGACCGGGAGCCTCCAACAAGGACAAGAGGACAAAGGCTTCACCAACGTTTTGAAATTGACCGGGAATATTCTGGTGAAAAATGGCCTTGCGCAGACCAATAATCTTCAGGCCGCCCTCGACATCGCGAATGTCGGCGCGGTTGGCACGGCTGACCTCGGCAGCCAGGCGCTTAATATGCAGGTGAATGCAATATTTTCCAAGGACTTCAGCAAACAAGTCGGCGGCGCAAGTGTCGGGGGAACAAATGTCGGAAATGTTTTGAATGCCGCTTTGTCCAACAGCGAGGGGCAACTGGTGATTCCGGCAATCGTCACAGGGACGTTGCAAAACCCGAAATTCACACCCGACACCAAGAAGATTGCTCAAATGCAAGTGAAGGGCAATGCATCTTCTCTGATTCAGGGGCTGCTGGGACAAAAGAAGCAACCAGCCAATATGCAGGGGCAACAACAACAGCAGCAGCAACAAAATACTGTGGACCAAATTATTGGACTCTTCGGCAAGAAGAAGCCCAAATAGTGCGGCCTTACTTAAGTGCCGATCCTTTTTTAGTTTCCTGCAACGTTTGATTCGCCCGGAAGATAACGTATTCTCGCGCGGCAGCTGCGTCCTGGCGGGAAATATCTTTCGAGAAGCTGACCATACCGTTTGGCTTCAACACACCATTCATGACGACATAAAACCATTGATCGCTATCGAGAGTGTTGGAATAGCGCAGATCGGGCAGGACGTTTCCCCCAACCGCTACATCGCCGTGGCAACGCGAGCAAAATTGCTGATAAACCTGCTCACCTCTGTGGATTGTGGCTGCGTTCGCTCGCGAGGGTGGAGGTTTTAATATCTGCTCTTCCTCTTGTGGCAACGGCGGCAAATTTGCTTTGCCTCCCAACTTAAAAACCAACATGCGGCTGATGTTTCGTACGCGTCCCCACTTGAGTGACACTTCTCCGGTCGCCAGAGGAAATATTCCGCCCCAACCCGCGAGCACAGCTACATATTGTTCTGCATTGACGGTGTAAGTCACAGGGCCGGCCATCACCCCAGTCTGCGCTTCGAATGACCAAACCTTTTCGCCGCTGTCTGCCCGATAAGCTTCAAAGTGTCCATTCGCGGTGCCTTCAAAAACTAAATTTCCTGCGGTGGTGAGAATGCCTCCATTCCACGGGCCACCTTGCGCAACCGCCCACGCCTGTTTCTGTTGCGCGGGGTCCCAGGCGACCAGCTTGCCCTTAACGGTATCGAGGATGGCTTTCTTGATCTTCGGATCTTGTGGCATACCGGCTGCGACGGTATCAATTCCAGTATCCATTGCAAGATGTGTCGGTTTGAAGTTGTCATCGGACTTGAAGGCGAAGCCAACATCATTGACCGGAATGTATGCCATGCGCGTCAGCGGGTTATAAGCCATCGGCTGCCAGCTATGCGCACCCAGCGGACCGGGAACAACCGGCTGCACATTTGCATTTGAATAACGTGCCGCGGCGTTTTCCATTGGGCGTCCAGTGGTCATGTCCACGCCAGTGGCCCAATTGATGTAGGTATACGGTTTGGCTGAAAGCAGTGCGCCGCTGGCACGATCAAGAACATAAAAAATTCCATTCTTGGGCGCTTGCAGCAATACTTTACGGACCTGGCCGTTGATTGGCAGATCAGCCAGAATTATGTCTTCATCAGCATCGAAATCCCAGGCGTCCGGCGATACTTCCTGGTAGTGCCATACATATTCGCCAGTATCCGGTTTGAGGGCAACGATGGAGCAGGTGTAAAGACTGTCGCTGGCGCCCGCGCGGTCTTTTTGTGACCACGGCGAACGGTTTCCAGTTCCGATATACAGCAAATCAAGTTCCGGATCGTAGGACATGGAATTCCATACCGTCCCGCCACCGCCGAGTTTCCACCATTCGGCATTCCATGTCCTCGCGGCTTTCTCTAGGGCTGGACTTTCGAAAGGCTGAGATGGATCGCCAGGCACGGTGTAAAACCGCCAGATCATTTTTCCGGTTGCGGCGTCATACGCAGAAACGTATCCACGCACGCCCATCTCGGCGCCGCCATTGCCGATGATTACTTTGCCTTTTACAACTCTGGGTGCACCTGTGATTGTGTAGCGAAGCTTTGGATCAACTGTCAGAACTTCCCACACAGGCGTACCCGTGCCTTGGTCCAAAGCAATCAACCTGCCGTCTATGGTTCCAAAAAAGAGTTTGCCGTTCCACGCTGCCAGACCGCGATTAACCACATCGCAACATGCATTCACTCCTAATTCAGGTGGGACCTTGGGATCATAAGACCACAATAGTTTTCCATTCGTGGCATCGAGTGCGAATACTTTGCTCCAGGCAGAAGTGAAATACATCACCTCATCAATCACCAAAGGCGTGGCTTCCTGGCCTCGGTTGGTATCGAGATCGTAAGACCATGCAAGACCGAGTTGGCTGGCATTCTTGTCGGTGATTTTGGTTAGCGGGCTGTATCGCTGCTCGCTATAGGTGCGGCCATGCGTTGTCCAACTGCCGGGATCATCGTCAGCCCTGATAGTGCGAGCAGCGTCAACGTCACCAGACTTTCTGACGATTACTTCCGCGTCCTGAAGCGATGTCTTCTTGCATGCAGCAGAAAGACTCAGAATAATGAAGATGCAAAAGAGAAAAATAGCTTTTGGCTCACGCATACAACTCTCCGATTATCCACGTGGATAGTACCGGTCAGCGTCCGCGAGTCTATCACTTGGTCATGGCAAAATCAGGTGGGAACCGGAAGGATACTAACGTTTAGGAAAATTCACGCGCACACCAATTCGCGCCAGGATTGGAGGGCCGATATTCGGTGTGGGAGTCTTGGCGATGGTGTAGCGCTGATTGGTCACGTTCTCAGCCGCGCCGAAAACTTCTACCCCGTGACCCAGTGAACGGCCTACAAACAAGTCGAGCGCAAAGTAACGATCCAACAACAGAGAGTTAATGTCGTCATCGAACTGATCGCCGACAAATCTTCCCTGCAAACTCAGCATAAGCCGGGATGGGTTCCAGTACCTCGCCTGCAAAGTAAATTGATTGCGCGGGATCTGCGGAATCTGATTGCCCTCTAAAGAAGGGTTGTTGACCGGATTGGCGGGGAAACTCAACACCGTGGCATCGGCGAACTGATAACCACCCGAAATTTCGATATGGCTGGTGATACGCGCCACTGCATCCAGTTCCACCCCACGCGAACGAGTGCGCCCGAGGTTCTGTCTTTGCCGTTGGATGGGATTGGAATTCGCATCCAATGTGACATTGGCGATCGGATTCACAATGTCATCCCAGAAGAAGTTGCCTCTCAAATTCAGCCTGCGATCGAACGCGAAAACATTAGCTCCTACTTCTGCTCCTGTAAGCCGCTCGGCTTCCAGGTTCTCATTGGCTTGAGTTTGCACGTTACCTACTCTGAATGCACGATACAGTTCATTCAACGTGGGGGCGCGAAAACCGCGATAGGCTGAAACCGTCAATGACAAGTTGCTGGTCACTGGATGCAGCAAGGAAATTCGCGGACTGAAAGCATTTTCCGTACGCTCGGCAAATGGCGCGGTGGTTGTAGGAGTGGGCGGAGTTGTATCTGGAATGCGAACTGATTCCGCATCGAAATTGCGCCAGTGATCAAAACGCCCGCCTAATGTAACCAGCCACTTGGGTGTAATGCGGATGATGTCCTGACCGTAGATGCCGGCGGTGCGCTGGCGGCCGCCAGCGATTGTGTCGCGAAGATGAGTGCCGGCATTGAATATGCTTTCGTTGCTCCACCCCATGACTTCGTTGGCATCGAATCCCGCAACCAGCGTCTGGCGGGCGATTGCTTTGCTCCACCACCCGCTGCCACCGAGTTGCTGGGCCGGGACATGTTGCAGGTCGGACAGTGTCTCGCTGTTGCGATTCGTAGCAACCGAAGAAAAGCTTTGGTCATAACCCTGCGACTGACCATATAAGCGGAATGAGAATGATCCTAAAGAATCAGACTGTGTGTCCGCGCCTAAGACTCCCTGCCCCAGTTGAGTGTCATTGAATTGGACGACAGTACCGTTGTTGCGCGATTCAGTGAAGTACGAACCGCGGCCAAATATTCGGCTACGCTGGCCGATGTGGCGACCTAAAGTCAACTCAACCATGCCATGTTCGGTATTAGCTGGAGTATCTACGCTTCCCCGGATGTCCGTCGGCACCAGAATGTAGCCATCGGTACGCATCAGGTCCGTGGAAATGGCCGCGTCCCAAGCGCCGATGCGGCTGCCACCCCAGAAAGAAAGATCGGGAGTCTGTTCACTACCGTAGGAAGTTTCCAATGAAAAAGCTGATTCTTCTACTGGCTTGGGAATGAATTGAATCGCTCCAGCCAGTCCATCGGAGCCATAAAGACTGGATATTCCGCGCCTGACTACTTCCACACTCTGCAGTCCGGTTTGCGGTACCCGCCCCCAGTAGACCCAGCCTCCGAAGGGATCGGTCAAAGGAACGCCGTCTTCAAGTACGATGGCGCGGCTGGCGCCGCTGGCGCCGAGTCCGCTCAGTGAAACTCCCTGTGAAGTTGGATTGGCGGTACGACTTCCGGAGCGACGAAAAAGTGTAAAGCCGGGGATCTGTCGCAGCTTGTCATCGGCAGTAAGCGCCGGGGTGGCATTCAGGTCTTCCGTGGATAACGCAACTGAACTTACCGCAACATCACTAAGACGCACCTCGGTCCGCGTGGCAGTCACAAAAATTTGTTCGCTCACGCTGGCTGGTGACAGCGAAATTTCTAACTTTGCCGTACCGTTTGCGCCCGCATCCCACTTCTGTTGAACATTGCCAAAACCTTTGGCTTGTACTGTAAGCGTACCGCTGTTGGTTGGGACCGAAGCAAAAACAAAATTTCCCTGAGCATCCGTGTCGTGCGACGAGGAAAATGCGCCGGCACGCAATTCCACTTGTGCGCCCGCAATGCTGGCACCCGTGGAATCATGGACGACACCTTCAACCCGCACTGATTGCGCTGTGGCTGCGGTTACAAGCAGAGAGAAAATCAGAAAGATTTTAGTAAAGGACATAATTCAGTGATGTCTCTAACTCAGATGCGCCTTTTCTAGCTCCTCACTGGCTAAATGGAACCCTGTGTTCGCAGCGGGTACTCCCGCATAGATTGCTGCTTGCAACAGAACTTCTTTCAGGTCGCACGGCTCCAATTCATGCGCCAAGCCAGCTCGTACATGCAAGCTGAATTCTTCCCATCGGCCAAGCGACACCATCATGGCTAAAACCAGCAGCCGACGGGTGCGGCGGTCGAGGCCGGGACGCGTCCAGATGGTTCCCCAAGCATATCGTGTAATCAGCTCCTGGAAATCATGGCTAAAATCGGTAGTTGCCGCAACCGCGCGGTCCACATGCGCGTCTCCTAACATGGCGCGACGTATGGCAAACCCAGCTTCCAATGGATCGCCGCTTGCAGCCGGTTTAAGAAACTCCAGCAAAGCGACAGTAAACGACCGGGGACACTCCAGATTCGACAAGTGCGCCGCAGGAAGACGGACTGACTTGGCGCTCGGAATCTCCCGGGTCAGAACTTCGCCATGTCCCTCCCAAGGAGTAGACACATCTTTGTTACCAGCAATTACAAGCGTAGGAACTTTGATGCTCCCCAATTGGCGGCGGTGGTCTAAATCGCGCAATGCAGAACAGCAGCCCGCATACCCAATCGGGTTGGTGCCCAACAGTACTGAAGTCGCAGCATTAGCCAGAATTTCTTGGCCTGGCGTATCCGGAGAAAAAAACCTCTGCATCGCTATGTCACGGATCGATCCCATGCCGTTCTCAAGCACAGTTTTTCGGCGGGCATTCCAATATTCAGGTGGTCCGAATTGCGGAGAGGTATTAGCTAGAACCAGCCCAGTTAGACGTTGAGGAGAGTTGATCGCCAGCCACTGCCCGACAGCGCCACCCATTGAAAGACCACAGAAAGCAAACTTGTCGATTTTTAATGCGTCGGCCAGACCAAGGACATCATTTCCTAATTGCTCAATGGTGTACTCACCCGCCGGGGCGTCGGAGGCACCGTGTCCGCGCGTGTCATAACGCAGGACTTGAAAGTGCTGGAGTAAATCAGCCATCTGCGGGGCCCACATGCCATGATCGGTACCAATCGAGTGGGACAAGATCAGCACGGGAGCGCCGGGTGTACCGGCAAAACGATAATACGTGCGTAAGTTGTTTACCTGGGCAAAGGGCAAGGTTATTGCTCCTTTTTCTTGGTCTTGGATGATTTGGAAGACAATAGTGCTTTGCGAAAAGTTTCTGCCGACCCTAGATATTCTTCCGGGGTTTCGAGGCCCCGCAATGTTGCACGATCAAGTTGGCTGGTAACTTCTGGGATTTCCGCCAGCACTTCTGATAAGCGACGTTTTTGCCTGGAACTTTTCTTCGCGGCCTCTTGCAAAATCTTGTGGGCGACATCACGGCCCAACTTCGCTCCAAGAAGCATCGAGGCGCGTTCGGAGAAGATGGCACCATATGTTGCTTCGATATTGGAGCGCATGCGAGCTTTATCAATTGTGAGTCCCTCTGCGACTTCGGCCATCGAAGCCGCGGCTACGCCGGTCGCCTGAATCACGGCTGAAACTATCGGCCACTCTGCCTGCCAACCGCCCACTCCGCGTTCATGCTCTTGCACCATGCCCGAAAGAAATGATGCGACCAGCCCGGGAATGCGCTGGGTGGCTGCTAGTGTCAAGGAACATCCGATAGGATTACGTTTGTGTGGCATGGTGGATGAACCGCCGCGACCGTCTCCACCCGGTTCTGCTGCTTCGCTGACTTCATTCTGCATCAGCAGGCTGATGTCCCGCGCCATCTTACCAAGTGACCCGGTCAGCACTCCGCACGCGCACATTAAAGTTGCCAACCGATCACGTTGCGTATGCCATGGTGCATCCGGGCAGCTAAGTTTCAATTCATCGGCCAGGGCACGCGTAACTTCCATTCCCTTTCTTCCGAGTGAAGCTAACGTTCCACTAGCTCCTCCGAATTGGATGACCAGGGTTCGAGCAAATGCGGCATGTAAATCATCTTTGCTGCGATGAATTGAAGCGAACCAAGCGGCAGCTTTCCAGCCTAACGTCACTGGAGGCGCAGCCTGCATCAAGGTGCGGCCCAGCATCACAGTATCTTTATTATCTTGTGAAAGTTGCTTGAGAGCTCGTTCGAGCCGCACCAGATCGGTGGAAAGAATCGTCTGGGCTTGCTTGAGCAATAAGACGAGCGCAGTGTCGGCTACATCCTGACTTGTGGCTCCCCAGTGTACGTAATGGGCGGCTTCTGCATTTTTTGCACGTACTTGGGCCGTTAATATTTTTACTAGTGGAATTCCGGGTGTGCCGGCACGCAAAATATCCGCAGCCAGGGTTGCCGTATCGAATGTATCTGCCTTGGCAGCATTTCTTATCACTTTGGCGGCTGATTCCGGAATGATGCCGGTGCGTGCTTCGGCTCGTGCCAAGGCAGCCTCGAAATCCAGCATCGCTTGTAGAACGGATTGGTCCGAAAACAGGTTGGCCAGCGGTTCGGTAGTGGCTAGACTTTCTATCAGGCGCGCCGGCATTTTGGAGTTTTTCCTTAGTCCGGCATTATAGACGGGCGGGTGAATCCTCCGCCTTCGCACAATTACACATCGAAGAAGACGGTTTCTTTTTCGCCTTGCAGATGGACGTCGAAATTCCACTGTCCTGGAAGCGCAGGATTGGGCCTAGCCATCAGAGTTTCACGCCGTTCTTGCGGAACCAGCGCCAGTGCAGGATCGTCCTGGTTTGCCGGGTCGCCTGCGAAATAGATGCGCGTGTAGAGTTGCTTCAACATCCCGCGAGCAAAAATTACCAAATTCAAATGCGGCGCCTGATCTACTCCATTGGCGCCGGGGACACAGCCTGGCTTTATGGTTTCAAATTCGCAGGCGCCATCTTCTGAGGTACCCATGCGCCCGAAGCCCCCGCATGCAGGATCGCCCGTTTTTTGCCGCGGATCGTCGGGATGGCTGTAGATTCCCTGCGCGTCAGCTTGCCAAATCTCCACCATCGCGTCTGGGAGACCGACTCCATCACCATCCAGTACGCGCAAAGTGAGTACAACCCGTTCACCTTTAGCCTGCGGACTTGCGATATTTCGCACGCTACATTTTTCTGTGGTAAGGCCGAAAGAGAAAAATGGGCCTACGGTTTGGGACGGTGTGGTGCTCATGCTATGTCTCGAACGGCGTCGCCTCCGGCCCGCGCAACACGATATCGAACTTGTAGCCCAATGCCCACTGCGGCTGTGTAGTTTCTAAGTCGAATTTTGACACCATGCGCTCACGCGCTTTTTCGTCAGGAATGGATTGATAAATGGGGTCAAACGCAAACAGTGGATCACCGGGAAAGTACATCTGCGTGACCAGGCGGGAAAGAAATGCGCGGCCGAATAGCGAAAAGTGAATATGAGCAGGACGCCAGGCATTGTAATGGTTGAACCAGGGATAAGCGCCGGGCTTGATAGTTATAAAACGGTAAGCGCCATTTTCGTCGGTTAGCGTGCGGCCTGCGCCGGTGAAATTAGGATCAAGCGGAGCCGGATGCTGGTCCTTTATATGTACGTAGCGTCCCGCAGCATTCGCCTGCCAGATCTCAACTAATGCTCGCGGCACGGGGCGGCCATTGCTGTCCAGTACGCGGCCGGTGACGATGATGCGCTCTCCCTTTGGCTCGTCTTTATGTTGCCTGGTAAGGTCGCTATCGGTTTCGCCAATCTCTCCATGTCCGTAGACCGGACCCGTGATTTCCGACAATGTGTGTGGAAGATAAATGAGCGGCTGCTTCGGTGATCTTTTGCTTGTGGACTTATACGGTTCGCACGGCATGGGAGGCTGACCGTTAGGGTCATGCCGCTTGTACGGCGTGATTATCGAACGTTCGTTCGTTAACCGGCTCATCAGTTGGCCTTCACTCGTGCCAAAAAATCATAATCCACGGCAAAATCTTTGTCACCCTAGCCTGGAGCTTTATACAGAGAACAAGCAATACGCGTGCAGATAAACCCCGCATTTTTTGTTGATTCGGATTCCTTACTATGACAGTTGTCGCTTTTGTCTAAAACCAGCCTGGATGCGCACAATATTGCATCTTGGATCAAGTGTGCCAGGCCCAGTAGGACCGTCGGCTGGGCGTACAAATTACTTGACGCCGAATCACGATCTTATGTGAGACTAGTAGGATAATTTTCTCTTCTCCCAGCCTATGGAACGGATTTTAGTTGTTGAAGATGACCGGGCAGTACAGAAGGCCCTAAAGCGCCTGTTTGAGGGCGAAAGCCTGGCCGTCGAAATCACGGCCGATGGAAAATCTGGCCTTGATGCGTTTCGTCGGTCCACTCCGTCGGTTGTCGTGCTCGATTTGCGTTTACCCCACATGTCCGGGCGGGACGTCTGCCAGGAAATCAAACGGCAGTCACCTACGGTCCCTGTCATCGTTCTAAGTGCGGCCAGCGATGTTTCAGACAAAGTCTTACTGCTTGAGCTTGGGGCCGATGACTACGTGACCAAGCCATTCAGCCCGCGGGAACTGCTGGCCCGTGTGCGTGCCGCCTTACGCCGCAATGTGCGGAGCGCGAATGCAGATGTGGTTGGGTTTGACGGAGTTTCCGTGGATTTCACCAAGATGGAAGTGGTCCGCGATGGTGAATCCATCGGCATGACAGCACAGGAATTTAAGACCTTAAAATTTCTTCTGCAAAACGCCGAGCGCGTAATCACGCGCGATGAATTGCTCAATGAAGTCTGGGGCTACCAGAACTATCCTTCCACACGCACAGTAGACAACCATATCCTCAAGCTGCGCCAGAAATTGGAGCGGGACCCGGCAAACCCCGCGCACTTCCGCACGGTCCACGGCGTGGGCTACAAGTTTGTGCGCGATGTACATTAGCCAGGCAAATTTTCCAGGAGGGCCATCATGAAGCTTCGCATGCGTACTAAGCTTCTGCTCTCCCTTTTGTCGGTATCGGCCGGTCTTACCTTTCTTAGCCTATTCGTAGTGCAGAGGGCAGTACAAAGCCAGGCAAAAAAAGAAATATCCACGCAACTGCAAAATTCTATTGGGACATTTCAAAGCTTCCAGCGCGAGCGCGGACGCACGCTTGACCGCTCAGCGGCGTTGTTGGCTGATCTTCCCGATTTGCGGGCGTTAATGACCACGCAGCATCAGGCAACCATCCAAGATGCTTCTGAGGGTGTCTGGAAACTGGCCGGCAGCGATTTGTTTTTGTTGGCCGACCAAACCGGAAAGATAGTCGCGCTGCACACGACTTCCCCGGGATTCACCTCTGAAATGGCGCAGCCGTTCCTGCAAGCTCCCTTGGACAAGCAAGGGCAATGGTGGGTTGGAGGATCGCATCTTTACGAAGTTTTTGCCCGCCCTATTTATTTCGGGCCTTCATCCGAAGATCACGTCCTGGGATTTCTGGCTGTTGGCTATGAAATCAACGACGTCACAGCTTCCGAGATCAGCCGGGTCGCGGGCGGCCATGTAGCCTTCTACTTTGGCAATCAGATCGTCAAAAGCACGCTCACCCCGGAAAAGGAGAAGCAGCTGGGGGACACAAGCTCGGCGCGGAGTATTTCCCATTCGAGCGATTCGATCCAGTTGGGAAACGAACGTTTTCTGGCCGCCTCTGTTGACCTCACGCCTGAAGGCGCGAACCGGGTCCGTCTGACTGTGCTCAAGTCCTACGATCAGGCCACATCTGTGCTCACGAGTTTGAATCGGCTCTTACTGATTCTTGGCCTGATGGCGATGATCATCGGAAGTTGTATGGCTTTTTTTATTTCCGACACGTTCACACGCCCCTTAGGCAAACTGGTGGAAGGTGTGCGCGCGTTGGGAAAAGGCGATTTCGGCTACCCGCTGAACGTTCGTGGAGGAGACGAAGTAGCGGAAGTCACGGCTTCGTTCCAGAACATGCGCGACAGCTTGCTGCGGACCCAGCAAGAACTGCTCGAAGCTGAGCGGCTGGCGACGATTGGAAGAATGGCCAGTTCTATTTCCCATGATTTACGGCATTCACTCGCCGCCATTGTTGCGAACGCTGAATTCCTTTGTGAAAGCCGGCTGTCTCCAGAGCAGCGGGAAGAGTTGTATGAAGAAGTAAGAATCGCCGTCAATCAGATGACGGACCTTATTGATTCCCTGTTGGAATTCTCGCGTACGCGCGAATCCCTGCGGCCCATCTATGCCACAACTCGGGCAACAGTCGAGGGGGCGGTGCAGGCGGTCCGAACACATCCTGAATTCCAACGAGTACAAATTTCTATTACAGAAACTGGGCACAGCGAGGGTTGGTTCGATGCCCGGAAACTACAACGGGCACTGTTCAATTTAGTGCTCAATGCCTGTGAATCTGTCCCGCCTGAAAATGGTCGCGTGGAAGTTGCATTACGCGAAGCGACGGGCGGAGTCGAGATTCATGTCACCGACAACGGGCGCGGTGTTCCGGAACAAGTGCGCAACACCTTGTTCGATCCTTTTGTGAGCTATGGGAAAGAGAATGGGACCGGTTTGGGTTTGACCGTCGTGCAGAAAATTATTTCCGACCATGGTGGGGACGTCGGGGTGGAAAAAACTTCTGCACAGGGTACTGTGTTCAGATTGTGGCTGCCGCTACCACTGTCTCCTGACACCAAAGGTGAGAGCGCCAGGGAAGATAAGCTCCCTCCCGCTGCCGTTCCGAAACAGCCAATACAGAAATAAGAATTGGACATAGAGTTCGTAACCAAGATACGGAAAGTCCATCAACGTCTTGATAGCGTGGGGGAGGCTTGAAATGACTGGGAAGAATCGTTGGCCGCAAATCATAAGGAACGCCGTTTTGGGAGGCGTGTTTCTGGGCATGGCCGTCATGGGCAGCATGGGGCAAACCTCTGCAACAGAGGCACCTACTCAGGTGGATCCCAGCGTCCGCGAATTAGCGCAACAGGTGCGGGAACTACGGGCCGCTATAGAGGAAATGCGTGCCGAAGCCGCAGCCTACCGCGCTGAAACCACGGAACTGCGGCGCGAATTGGAAGCTACTCGCGGACAAACCAGTGGCTCTACCTCTACTCAGCCACAACCCGCCGCTACAGTTTCTGAAGGAAGCAATCTGGAGAACCGCGTCGCTGCGCTGGAGGAATCCTCTCAACTGCTAAATGGCAAGGTTGACGAGCAATATCAAATCAAAGTTGAAAGCGCGTCGAAGTACAAAGTTCGCCTCTCAGGAATTGCTCTGCTCAATCTATATTCCAACCAAGGCGCGCTCGATAATGCGGATTTTCCCAGCTATGTGCCGCAACCCACTCCCTTTAATTCCGGCACAAGTCTAGGGGCCTCATTGCGGCAGTCTGAACTAGGATTGGAAATTTTTGGTCCGCGGGTGGCAGGAGCCCGGGTATCAGGAAATCTTCAAGTTGACTTTGCGGGGGGATTCCCAAGCACGCTCAGCGGAGCAAATTATGGATTGTTGCGTTTGCGGACGGCCAGCATGCGCATGGATTGGCAGAACACGTCGCTGGTCGTTGGACAGGACTCCTTGTTCCTCTCTCCGAACTCTCCAACTTCGTTTGCCTCACTGGCCGTTCCAGCTCTGGGCTACGAAGGGAATTTGTGGGGCTGGATCCCCCAAGTTCGATTGGAACATCGGTTCACAATCGCGGACGATCAAAACATCACCCTACAAGCCGGATTGATGGACAACATCACGGGAGAACCGCCGTTTGTTTCCTATGACCGGCAAAAACAGGCGGGTGAATCTTCCGGACAGCCTGCGTACGGAGTGCGCATGGCCTGGACACGCAAATTATTTGGGCAGCCTCTGACTTTTGGTACCGCTGGTTATTACAGCCGCCAGAGATGGGGCTTCGATCGGCATGTGGACGGTTGGGCGGGCATGTTTGACTGGGCGGTCCCACTTTCACAGCGTTGGTCATTAAGCGGAGAGTTCTATCGCGGACGCGCAATCGGTGGGCTGGGTGGCGGTATTGGCCGCAGTGCGTTGTACAGCGGCAGCATCTTTGATCCGACTACACGGGTTTTAGGTTTGGATGCAGTCGGTGGATGGTCACAAATCAAATTTCGTGCAACTTCCAAACTGGAGTTTAACGGCGCGTTTGGTCTAGATAACCCAATGGCTGATGATGTTCGAGCTTTTCCATTGGCAGTAAGCTACTACGATCCAACTCTGGTGCAGAATCGGGCCGCGTTGGTCAACTTTGTATACCATGCGCGGTCGAATCTACTTTTCTCCAGTGAGTATCGGCGCTTGCAAACTTTTGTGATTGATAGCGGAAATCAATCTGCCGGACAAGTGAACCTTATGATGGGGGTCCTTTTCTAGCATGGTGAAGAGAACAATTCGCCTGCTGAGTCCATTTGCTTTGTTTTTGAGTTCATTCATGTGGGCGCAGGAAATCACCTTCACCACCCGCGTGGAGTGGATGAAGCAGGGGCCGAACCGGTCTGCATCCGGCGTAGCGGTGTGGCTGGTCCCAAGCGGCGGCACACCTGCAACGCCGCCTCAGCAGGCCAACGCGCACGCGCGTCTGGTACAAAAAGGCAAAATGTTCCAGCCTCACGTTCTTATGGTGCCGGTTGGCGCGGTGGTTGAGTTCCCCAACCGCGACCCGTTCTTCCACAATGTTTTTTCTTTATTTGAAGGAAAGCGGTTCGATTTGGGCCTCTATGAGGCGGGCACTACACGAGAAGTGCATTTCAGCAAACCCGGGGTCTCCTATATCTTCTGCAATATCCATCCAGAGATGAGCGCCGTGGTCATTGCTATTCCCACTCCCTATTACGCAGTTTCTGATGCGCAGGGCGAGATCATTATCCCCAACGTCAATGTGGGGCGATATACGCTACATCTTTGGTACGACGGAATTCCTCCCGACAAATTGGATTCGGAAACGCGGGAAGTCGTGGTGTCGGAGCGCAACGCAACTCTGGGAGCACTGCAACTGCCAGCCGGGGGCCCAATGGATGCGCACAAAAATAAATATGGGCGCGACTATGATCCGCCGACGCCGCCAACACCGGGATATGATCAACGTTAAAAAGTGGTTTACAAAGATTTGACAAGTTCGTGACAAATCTTCGGGTCGTATGACCTAAAGTTCTCAGTAATATTGAACGGGCGGCCACTGCTGAGCCCGTTCCAGGTGGTAGGTCCCGGGACCTCGAATCACCTAGTTTTGGAATTGATCTGGTAGTCCGCATTCTATTTTGAACATTTTTTCTCTCTTGAACGGGCCGGCTTAAAGCTGGCCCGTTTCATTTTTGTCCAAAATATAGAATCGATTGATTATGACTCATGTTCACTAACAGTCCGGAAATCTGAGAAAGAAACTGCCTATAGTCCATCAAAATCAAAGGGTTGAAATCTCTCTCCGCACCTAGTAGAGTGTCTTGACCTGAGGTCAATCTTATGGCTGGTATTGGCAGTAGCTTAATTTCTCCTCCTCGTTATCGTCCAAATCTTGAACGTCCGCGGTCTGAAAGTAAGCGGTCAAAAATTATCGATGTGGCCATGCGGCACTTTGCCGAGCAGGGTTATCACGCTGCCCGAGTTGGCGATATGGCCACGGAACTTGGTATTGCCAAAGGCTCGATCTTCCAACATTTCGGCAGCAAAGATGGTTTGTTTTTTGAGGTGTACAAGAAGGCTGTCCGTTCATTTTCGCGTTATCTCGATGCGCCTGCCGAGGTCCGCGAGCGCGGTTTCTTTGAGGTGGTGCGCTATTGGCTGGAGCGTACGGAGCACCTGATTCGCGAAGACTGGATCCCCTACCGGGTATCGCTGTTGGGGAATTACGGAACCGACCTTGCTTTGAAACGCGAGATTAATCGTTTTCTTCTGGCTGAAGATCCCTACGGCACGGTTGCCTTCGTACGTTTCGGTATAGAGCGCGGCGAATTGCGCTCCAATCTCGATCAAGAAATGACGGTTTCAATTATCGATTGGACGATGGAACGCTTTCAGGATGCCTTAGTCACTGAGGAGCTTGATCCGGGGTTGTTCCGTCGTGGCGGCGGGGTCGCAGAGAAAAAGGAAACCAGGATCGCGCAATTTTTGGACATCCTGCAAAGAGCAATTGGTTCCGGAAAAAACTGACCTGAACATTCCATGATCAACGAACGGTCCTTGCGGGAAATTCTGGCAAGTTACGACGCCGCGTCTCCGTTACAAGAAGCCTCCACGATTCCCGGGCCTTGGTATACCGATCCGCGTATTGCTCAATTAGAAGCTCAAACTGTTTTCAGCAACAGCTGGCAACTGGTGGGACGGACTGATCAGGTTGAAAAACCTGGCCAATTCGTCACTGCAAATATTGCGGGAGAGCCGATCGTTGTGGTGCGTGGCAACGATGGAATCCTGCGCGGCTTCTATAATGTCTGCCGTCATCACGCCGCCGCTGTCGTGATGGAAGAATGCGGACAGGCATCCATCCTTCACTGTCCTTATCACGGCTGGAATTATGGCCTGGATGGAGCGCTCAAGGGCATGCCTGAATTTGAGGGCGTTAAGAATTTTGAGCGCCAGCAAAATGGATTGGTTCCGGTGAAAGCGGAAGTTTGGGAAAACCTTGTCTTTGTAAATTTGGGCCTTAAAGCTGAAACTCTACAAAATTTTCTTGGCGGACTGGTGAAGCGCGTTGCTCCGCTCGGAGTATCCAAACTTCACTACTTCGACCGTAGGGTGTACGACATCCACTGCAACTGGAAAGTTTTTGTGGACAACTACCTGGACGGTGGATATCACGTTCCGCACCTTCACAAAGGATTGAATTCGGTGCTCGATTACAAGGAGTACACCATCGAGAACGAAGACCGTTATTGCCTGCAGTCGAGTCCTATGGTTTCAGGGACCGAAGATGCCGCCACCAGCAGCACGCGCAAGGGCGACCGTGCGTGGTATTTCTGGCAATATCCCAATTTGATGATTAATTGCTATGCGGGATACATGGATACGAACCTGGTGCTGCCGTTGGATGTGGATCATTGCCGTGTCATCTTTGACTTCTTTTTCAGCGATGTCAGCGAGACTGCCCGGAAATACAACGAGGAAAGTGTTAAAGTGAGCGACCGCGTTCAGACCGAAGACCTGGACATTTGCGAGGCGGTGCAGCGTGGATTAAAGTCTCGTGCTTATGGAGCAGGACGCTTGTCAGTTCGGCGCGAGGCAGGAGAGCATTTGTTCCATCGTTTGCTGGCTGCGGATTTGAAGAGTGGTCTATCCAGCACAGCCACCGCGGCTGATTAATCAGTGACATCCAACAAGCACGAGGGGGATTCGTGAAACGACCTTTCGCATTTGCGGCTTTCTGCCTTGTTTCCACCATAAGTTTCGCCCAAGTCACCGTCATCAAAACAGGAAAACTGGTTGACCCCGACTCCGGCACGGTGTTGTCCGATCAAGTCATTTTGATCCATGACAACAAAATTGAAGCAGTGGGCAAGGGATTGGCAATCCCTGCGGGTGCAAATGTCATCGACCTCTCGGGCAAGACTGTGCTTCCGGGTTTGATTGATTGCCACACGCATTTGGCGGACGTCCGCAACGAAGATGACACCGATCCGTTTCTCAATCTAAAGAAGACCGCGGCAGAGACCGCATTTGAGTCTGTTCCGAATCCGCGCAGATTTTTGATGTCTGGATTTACCACTGTGCGTGATGTTGGCGTTTATCGCGCGCTGAATGATGTCGCCATGCGTGATGCCATTAATAATGGATACATTATCGGGCCCCGAATGTTCGTGGCGGGTGCATATGTAACCATCACTGGCGGAGCGGGCGCAATGACCGGCATGGCCCCCGATATCACGTTGCCGTGGGACCTGAAATACGGCGAAGCCAATAGCCCATGGGAAGTACGGCAGGTGATTCGCAAGTTGGCACATGATGGTGCCGACCACATCAAAATTCTTTCCAGCGGCGCAGTACTCACGCACGGCAGCAACCCAAAATCGCAGGAATTTACCCTGGAAGAAATCCAGGCAGCAGTGGATGAAGCCAGCCACTTCGGATTGCGCGTGGAGTCTCACGCCCACTCGCCACAGGGCATCAAGAATGCGCTGATTGCAGGTGTCGCCTCGATTGAACATGCCGAGATGATTGACGATGAAGGCCTCGCAATGGCTAAGCAAAAAGGCATCTACCTTGACATGGACATCTACGACGAGGAATGCATTCAGGAGCAAGGGCGGCGTGGACACATTCCTCCTGATTTTCTGGTGCATGATGCCGAACTTGGAGCGATCCAGCGGGAAAATTTCCGCAAGGCAGTCAAGGCCGGCGTAAAGATGTCCTTCGGTACCGACGCCGGAGTCTGCGACTACGACCAGAGCGTCAAGCAATTTGCTTTTATGGTGAAATACGGGATGACTTCGATGCAGGCCATTCAGTCAGCGACTTCCAACGCCGCCGACCTGCTCGGGCACTCAGACATTGTCGGATCAATCAAACCAGGCAAGTTTGCCGACTTAATCGCGGTGACAGGCGATCCCTTGAAAGATGTTGGCCTGCTCGAGCACGTTGAGTTCGTTATGAAGGACGGCAAGGTCTACAAACAATAATTAGTGGTTTGCATCCTACACGCCGAAGTTTGCTTATAATGCCTGCGTTAGAGGAAACCATTCAATGATGGATCGCCGATCTTTCCTGGGAACTGTTAGCGCCGCCACTTTATTAAGTAGCCGCCTCTCTTTTGCTGTGGACCACAAAATCTCAAAAATCGGATTACAGCTTTATACCGTTCGCGGCACCATGGAGTCCGACCTTGAAGGCACGATCGCCAAGGTCGCCAGCATCGGTTACAAGGAAGCAGAGCTGGCAGGATTTGAGCAGGCCGCCGATGGCACGGTCACTTACTACAAACATTCTCCGAAAGACGTGAAAACCATTCTTGATAAACATGGCCTCGTGTCGCCATCTACCCACGTGCCACTAAGCAGTATGTCGCCGGAAAAATTTCCCAAAGCCATCGAATCCAGCAAGGTGCTTGGGCACAGCTATATCATGTGCCCTTTTGTTGAGGAAGCCGACCGCAAGAAGCCCGACATTTGGAAAACTATTGCCGCCACTCTTAACCGCGCTGGTGAGGAAAGCAGGAAAGCCGGCATTCAGCTTGGCTATCACAATCACTGGTTTGAATTTTTGCCTACTGCTGACGGCAAGCTACCGTATGACTTGCTCCTGGCAGAGTGCGATGCCAACCTGGTTAAATTCGAAATGGACCTCTGCTGGATCACGACTGCGAAAAAAGACCCGATTGCGTACTTCAACAAATATCCGGGACGCTTCCCCTGTGTCCACGTGAAAGACATCAAGACCATGCCTGATATAAAAGGCGACGGAAACTACGGCGATACCACCGATTTGGCGCCGGTCGGCAGCGGCTTGATCGATTGGAAAAATTTATTCAGCCACGCCGAGAAAGCTGGCATTAAGCACTATTTTGTTGAACACGATCATCCCAAAGATGCATTTGAAAGCATCGCCAGCAGTTACACTTATCTTTCAAAACTGACGTTCTAACTCGGTTAGCTGATAACTTCCTCTCGGGAGGCCGTGGCATGGCGCAGGTGATTCGTTCCCCCAAGACGTACGACGTTTGCATTATTGGATCAGGCGCTGCAGGCGGTACGGCGGCCAAAGTCCTAACCGAGGGCGGCTTGAGTGTGGTGATGCTCGAAGCCGGACCACCAGTCAATCCCTCAGAGGACTACAAAGAACATTTTTGGCCGTACGACCTGCCTCACCGCGGAGCAGGCATCGGGGGACGCGGCGAGAATTTTGGTGAGTTTCTTGCGCCGAACGGTTTTTGGGAAATTACAGGAGAACCGTACACCACAGCGAAAGGTTCGCGATTCCGCTGGTTTCGCTCGCGCATTGTCGGCGGACGCACCAATCACTGGGGACGCATCGCGCTCCGCTTTGCTCCAGTCGATTTCAAAGCGCGTTCAGCCGATGGCGCAGGGGATGATTGGCCAATTACCTACGAAGAGATTTCTCCTTATTACGATAAGGTCGAATCCTTCATCGGTGTTTTTGGAACCAAGGAAAATGTTCCCAGTGCTCCCGACGGTATTTTCATGCCGCCTCCAAAACCGCGCTGCACAGATTTAATCGTTAAGAAGGCCTGCGACAAAATCAATGTGACCTGCATTCCGTCACGCATGGCGATCATCACCAAGCCGTTGAATGGACGTCCGGCATGTCATTACTGTGGACAATGCGGCCGTGGCTGCGTGACCGCATCCAACTTCAGTTCGAGCCAGGTGATGATTCCGCCGGCACAAGCAACGGGAAAGTTCACGCTCATCACAGGTGCGATGGCGCGCGAGGTTGTAATTGGCAAAGATGGAAAGGCTGAGGCAGTTTCCTACATCGACAAAGTCACACGTACCGAAAAGCGCGTGCACGCTAAGGCTTTTATTCTCTCGGCCAGTGCATGCGAATCGGCACGTTTGCTGTTGAACTCGCGTTCAACGATGTTCCCTGACGGACTAGCAAATTCTTCTGGCATCGTCGGTCGTTATTTGACCGACTCAGTCGGCACTTCGGGCGAAGGATACTTCCCCTACCTGGAAAAGATGCCGCCCCATAATCACGACGGCATTGGCGGGATGCATGTATACATTCCCTGGTGGAAGTATGACCGCAAGAATGACTTCCTTCGCGGCTATCACATCGAGCTGGGTGGCGGACGCGAAATGCCCGGCGTCGGTGAATTCCATAACGTCTGCAAGGATTATGAAGGTTACGGAGCTTCGCTAAAGAAGAAGTGTCACGACAGCTACGGCACTGGTATCGGCTTCGCCGGACGTGGCGAGATGATTCCGAACCCTGACTCCTATTGCGACATTGATCCAGATACCGTGGATAAATGGGGAATTCCGGTGTTGCGCTTCCATTGGAAGTGGAGCGATAACGAAATCAAGATGGCGAAGGACATGCAGGAAACTATGCGCGCCATCGTGGAAGCAGCTGGCGGCACTTATGTCTCGCGCAGCAAGTTTGACGAGCACCATCCCTACGGAATCGCCGACGGAGGCGTCATCATTCATGAAATCGGTACTGCGCGTATGGGTGACGACCCCAAGACTTCAGTCTTGAATAAATATTGCCAGACACACGATGTGAAGAATGTATTTGCCACCGATGGCTCGGCTTTTGTAACCAATGCAGACAAAAACCCTACGCTGACCATCATGGCGCTTTCGTGGAGAGCATCGGAATATATTCTGGACGAAGCCAAAAAAGGAAACCTCTGACCATGGCGACGAAAAATATTTCCCGGCGCGATTTATTGAGGTCGTTGACCATCGGCGTAACCGCAGGATCGGTGCTCAGTGCGATTCCACTGGAAGCCGCCGAGCATGTCCACAAAATGGTCGCTCAAGAAAAAGCGGAGACTGGCGGCACGTATAAGCCAAAATATTTCCCGGCCGATCAATACAAGACTCTTAAATTTTTGTGCCAGACCATCTTCCCGGCTGATTCCGATTCAGGTGGTGCCATCGAGGCAGGAGCACCAGAGTTTATCGACCTGTCACCAGCGAAAACGATGATTATCAGCTCACGCTGGGCGGCGGCATGATGTGGCTCGATAACACCTGCATGGATCGTTACTCAACAACCTTCCACAGCTGCAATGCAGCGCAGCAAAAGGAAATCCTCGATCTGATCGCCTATCGAAAAAATGCCGATACACAGCCTGGCTTGAGTCAGGGGATCGAGTTCTTCTCACTTTTGCGCAACCTGACCACGGATGGTTTCTTCACCAGCGAAATCGGAATCAAGTATCTTGGTTATGTTGGCAACACGCATTTAAAAGAGTTCAAGGGCTGTCCGCCGGTTCCTGAGGCATAAGACCGGCTATAAGGAGAACGCATGGACGCTGGATTTCAATGTGCTGGTTGTGGGGAGTGGAACGACACCAAGGTGGACGAGTCCGCCGGACAGGTCCAGATGTATGTGGAAGACTGCAAGGTCTGCTGCAAACCCAACGTGCTGCACATTGAATATGACCCCGAAGAAAAGGGGTATGTGATTGAGACTGAACTAGAGTCTTGATCAGTTAAGCTCAAAGAAAGGACGCTCATGAGCACAAGAATGGATATTGTCGCCCACACCATGGTCACAACTCAGTTCGAGCTGGACGGTTTTCGCGTGGTCCGCAATCTAGGCGTGGTGCGTGGAATTATTGTTCGCTCACGCTCGATTTTCGGGACGCTAGGCGCCAGTCTTCAGACCCTTGTCGGGGGAAACATTACCCTGCTGACCAATCTGTGCGAGAAGACCCGGGCTGACGCCTTCAACTTGATGCTTGAACATGCAGCCCAACTGGGAGCGAATGCTGTTGTCGGAGCGCGATACGACGCGACTGAAGTAATGCAGGGGGTGACAGAGGTACTGGCTTACGGTACCGCAGTATTTGTCGAGCCAATCAAGTAGTTTGAGTCTATATACCCAATATTTTCTTCAACGCCTGCTGTCGGTATTTGAATGTTTGTTGCAATTGACTGGCAATAAATCTTATCCAGCAGCTTTCCCAGAAACCCAAATCCCACCTCGTACTCAATCGCATCTCGCACAACCGTTCCTTCGATTCCATTACGAATTTCAGATTTCAGTTCATGACGATGATAGAACCGCTTAAATGGCCCTTTAATCTGCTGGTCCGCGAAGTGATGGTCCCATTCGAACTCAGTGATACGAGCCGTCCATTTGGCATGCACGGGGAAAAAGCGAAACAAGCGGAACGAGGTCACAATTTCTGAACCTACTCCTGCCACTTCTATACCGTTTCGAGTTGCGGCATCGGATGGTGGGACCAGCTTCACCCTAACCAGCTTGGTCTCAGTCACTGGAGGCATAATCCGAGGCAAATTTTGCGGATTCGCAAAGAACAGAAAAACTCTGCTGATCGCGACAGGTATCCACTGCTCGAATTGGATTTGCTGACTCAACTCTATACACCGAATTGTATGCGCTGGACGCGGCTGCGCTATAGTGTTGTCCTCATGTCCCAAAGAAAATCTTGCTGCCTGTTCTTATTCCTTCTTTTCTTTTATAGCGCCGTTCAAGCCGAAACTTTCAAATACATGCGTATCGGTAATAAGAATGACCTCCAGACAACAACTTCTGCCGGAACGGCCATGATGGGAGGAGGAAGCGACCTTGATGAAGCTTTCCGCTGGCTGTGCACCAAGGCCAATGGCGGGGACTTCCTCATACTCCGGGCCCGCGGTGATGACGACTACAACAAGTATGTGAACGGATTGTGCAAACTCAATTCTGTAGCTACGCTTGTAATCCCTGATCGCAAGTCGGCGTTGGATCCCGCCGTCGCGGAGATCATCCGTCACGCCGAAGCCATCTTCGTCGCAGGTGGAGACCAGGCTCTGTACGTAAACGGGTGGCGCACATCGCTGGTCCAGGATGCGATCAACAATCACGTAGCGGCCGGCAAACCTCTCGGCGGAACTAGTGCTGGCCTTGCTATTCAAGGCGAGTACATCTACACGTCTATGAACGATCCAGATGATGGACCGAATTTGTCCTCACCGATGGTCCTTAAAAATCCATACAACGTACAAGTGGCACTGGCCCGTGACTTCTTGAAGGTACCGCACCTGCAAAATTTTATAACCGACAGTCACTTTGCCAAACGTGACCGCCTGGGGCGTTCGCTCGTATTTCTGGCACGCATTGTGCAGGATGGATGGTCGCAAAATCCGCGTGAGATCGCCATTGATGAAAAGTCCGCAGTGCTTGTCGAAGCGGATGGCAAAGCAACAGTTGTTGGGTTAGGAAAGGGTGCTTACTTCATGCAAGTAAAGACTCCTCCCACAGTTTGTAAAGAGAATGTTCCGCTCACATTTTCCGACATTTCCACTTATCACGGACCTGCAGGCGCACACTTTGACCTTGAAACATGGAGCGGAAGCGGCGGCGAGAGCTATTTGTTGTCGGTGGATAAAGGAGTTGTGCGCTCCAATCGAACGGACGGCGGAGTCTATTAAAATTGGTGATGCGAAATAACGTTTTTTATAAACGTAAAATTGGCCGTTTTAAGTTGACTTGGATAGCTTATTTCTGACAAACTTTTGCTACCAATCGATTGCTTGGGGCTAAGCAGCCCAAGCACAAGCATACATGCCTTTTTGCACAAGCAACACGCTCGAACAAATCGAGCAGATGGTGAACCCCGGCAAACTCTCCGCCGGCCTGTGAGCCTCCGCGCCTGAAGGCGCGAGTAGTTCTCTTTCTTAGCAATTCGTAATTAAACTTGCACCACTTTGGCAGTCTGACGTGCCACTCTCAGGTTATGAGGAGCTTATGAAACTTTCTCGTCTTTGCTTCGCGCTAGTCCTATCTACGGTTTTCACGGCGGGTTTACTGGCCCAAACCTACCAAGGCCGGATCCTCGGTTCGGTGACAGACCAAACCGGCGCTGTGGTTTCCGGGGCAAAGGTGACGATCACCAACCCGGCCACGGGCGTCGCCCGGACACTAACAACCGGCGCGGCGGGCGAATACGTTGCACCCAACCTTGAGCCAGGACCGTATGCCATAACAGTGGAAGCGTCTAGTTTTAAGAAGGCACAGCGCACCGGACTCACGTTGGAAGTAGCCAAAGACATTCGTGCAGATTTTCAGTTAATCGCAGGTTCCATCGGCGAGGTAGTGACGGTTTCGGAAGAGGCTCCGATCGTGGACACAGTGTCTGACGTTTTAGGCGGGACGTTTTCCAACAAGGCGATCACCGAACTGCCGCTTCTGGGCCGTGACTTTCAGAACCTTGTGGTCTTGCAGCCCGGCATTCAGCGGACTCCCGGCGGCGGGTTCCTCTCCATTAATGCCAACGGCAACCGCCCGGAGGACAACAACTTTGTCGTGGACGGCATGGACGACAACGATGCTTATTACGGAACTACGGTGATCAATGAGGAGGGCGTAGAAGGAACTCCCGCGACTCATTTACCGATTGATGCTATTCAGGAATTCAACATTCAATCCGGCCCCGAAGCTGATTACGGTTTAAAGCCCGGCGCGATCATTAACGTAGGAATCAAAACCGGGACCAACAACTTTCACGGCTCAACCTACTATTTCAATCGTAATGCGGCTACAGATGCGCGAAACTTTTTCAACCCAAAGCCGGACACGATTGCGGCTTTGAACCTGCATCAGTTCGGGGTATCGGCAGGCGGTCCCATCGTAAAAAACAAACTCTTTATTTTTGGCAATTACGAAGGAGTACGCGACGTTGTCGGTAATCCGTTGGAAGTCTTCGCTCCTATTACAAATTCATCGGTTGATGATCCCGAGGACAGTGTGGCTGACGTATTTGCCGCATGCGCACCCACATGCAGCACGGTCAGCCAGAACCTGGCTAAACTATTCCCCCTCAATCCCGGCCCGACTACGACTCTCAACCTCGCCTTCAATAATCACAATCGTGAAGATAATGGCATCTTGAAACTGGACTATCACCTGAATGACAAGAACTCGTTTATCGGCACATATCTAATTGGCGACAGCGTGCAAACGGAAGAAGACACAACCGTTTTAAACCCGCTGTTTCTATCGCAGGGATATACACGGGCGCAGGTCCTGGGCGGTGGGTGGGTTTGGACGCCTACGTCGCACCTGACCAATCAGGTCCGCGTCGGGTACAACCGTTTCTGGCAGCAAGTGGTGCAAGCGGACCACAATGTTAATCCTGCGACCGGGTATGGGCTGGATACCGGCGTCATTGATCCAACTAATTTCGGGATGCCGGAAATTCGTATCAGCGGGTTCACCCAGCACACTTTGGGCGGCAACCAGTCGTGGCCCCTATTTACGACTCCCAACCAGACGCTGCAATTTACCGATAACGCCACCTACCTGGTAGGCAAACACAACTTAAAGTTTGGCGGCGAATTCCGTACCGGGAGCACCGACAACACACGCAACACTTTCGGTTCGGGCGAGATCCGCTTCAGTGATCTGGCAAGTTTTGCGACCGGTGATATCCGCAGCGGAAATTTTGTCTTCGTCGGAGATAGTCACCGCGTTGTAAGTCAAAAGTCGTTCGGATTATTTGTGCAGGACAACTGGCGTATTCTGCCCCGGCTCACTTTCAATTGGGGACTACGCTACGACTTGAGCCTTCCCATCAAAGAGCAGCACGACTTGCTGGCTAATTTCGATCCCAACGTTGGCTTGGTCCAAGTTGGCCGTGGCATCAGTCAGCCCTACCACACCGACAAGAACAACTTCTCGCCTCGTTTGAGTCTGGCTTGGGATATGTTTGGCACCGGAAAAACAGTGTTGCGCGCTGGCGGCGGTATCATTTACGAACTCCCGCATATTTCCGCATTTATCGGGCAGAACAATACCAATGCGCTGGGCATCGGTTTGAACCCAACCGCTTTGCCGGGCGCGCCGGTGGGACCGGGCGGCGGCACTATTGTCGCCACAACCTTGAGCCCAGATCGTCATGACATGAGCGCAGCATGGAAAGCGGGCAATCAGCCCATTTTTGGCAATCTCGACCCGACGCTGGCTAGTTGTGGAACCGATTTTGATACCGCTTGCCCAGTGTTTAGCATTGCTCAAAATCTAAAGACTCCTTACGTAATCAACTGGAACTTCAACATCCAGCAGGAAATGTGGAAAAACGCGGCTTTGACCATTTCCTACGTGGGCAACAAGGGCAACAAGCTCTATAGCATTTTTGATCTCAACCAGAATATTTACGCCAATGACCAAGGAGTTGTTGATGACGGTGTGCCTGACGAGCAAACTGGACGTCCTTTCTTCAACCAGTTTCCGACCCTGAGCAATATCTACCAACTTGCAAACCACGACAATTCCATCTATCACGGACTGCAAGTCACGCTGCGGCAGAACACTACCAAAGGCTTGTATTTTGTCGCAGGCTATACCTGGTCGCATGCCATTGACGACTCCGACAGCAACCGCCAATTCAATATCCAGAACAGCTTTAATCCCGCCGCCGAGCGTTCGAACGGGGAAACTGACCTCCGCCATCGCTTCACCCTGGCGATGACGTATGACCTGCCTTCAAAGCGTGGCTACGCGCAGATGCTCGAGGGCTGGACGGTGAACAGCATTTTCACCGCGCAAACCGGAACGCCTCTGTTCTTTTATGACAGCACCAATGACATCAGCGGCATTGGAGCATTCAACGATCACTGGAACATCACTGGCGATCCCAGAGTGCTGAATTTTAATCACAATAAGCCGATACCTTATTACGGGCCTGACCAGTTCAACACAGTTCCGGATGCCGTCGATCCTGCCGATCTCTCTCACGCTGTAAGCGGCACAAATCCTACTTCACAGCGCTGCTTTGACCAGGCGTTCGCTATGGGTGGACAGGCTGGGGCGGATCAACTAATCGATGGACCCGACGGTTCACTGTTTGGCGGATGCTACGTTCTGGGCGGAACGATCCTGACCCCACCGGCCCCGGGAACATTCGGCAATATGAAGAGGAATGTTGTTTATGGTCCAGGCTACGTGAACATGGACTTCTCTGTGATTAAGCATTTCAAAATTAAAGAGCGGTTCAGCCTGGAACTGAGAGGCGAGTTCTTCAACGTTCTGAATCATCCCAACTTCGCTGATCCTGACCATGATCTGACGGATAGTGACCCCGATACTTTGGGAGTCTCAACATCTACTCCGGACATTAACGCTTCAAATCCGGTGATCGGCTCGGGTGGATCCCGTCATATTCAAGTTGGATTGAAGGTGCTCTGGTAGAGTTTCCAGTCATTCAACACAGCAAAAAGCTCCGGTTCGCCGGGGCTTTTTTATTGAATCCATGATTTCCACAGAATTTGCAGAGATAAGTCATTACAGCTGAGCAACATGCGAGGCGAACAAGTAGCGAAAGAACCTAGTCTCTAAATCCCATATCTTGTGGTTATCTTTCCGAATAACCACAACTCATCGTGCTTTCCCTATAACACGTACTTTTGGTTTAACAACTATCAACATTCTCGTTGACAGCAAAGCATTTAGGCGTAAGATGTGGACAAAAGTGGTAAGAAGTGGTCAAGACAGTAGAGGTCGTGGGCAACTGATACCAAACTCGAGGCGCCAGTGGAATTGATGACTGACAGCCCTAAAAACAGCCCAAACGTACCCGAATTGACCTGTTCTATCGCTTTTGCCTCCCTCGCAGCTGTTGTAGCCGTTAAGTTTTCCCGCCCGGTAAGGGGCAAGACCAATGTTTCGCGGCAATCACCCAACTCGCGTAGACGAAAAAGGACGGCTCAAAGTCCCTGCGGAGTTCAAGCGCGTGATCGACGAGAAATACAGTGCGCAATTCTACATCACGAGCTTGGACGGCAAGGTTGCACAAGTGTATCCCTTCGAGGAATGGGAGCGGATTGAGCAGAAGTTGGCCGGGCTCTCCACTTTCAATCCTGCGAAGAAAAAGTTCTTAAGCCGGACCGGATATTGGGGCCAGCAAGTGGAAATGGATGGCCAGGGCCGGCTGCTGATGCCACAGCTTCTGCGGGACGCGGCGCAGATCAAAGGCGAAGTAGCAGTAATCGGGTTCCAGAGCTATTTGGAAGTACGCAACCTCGAAGCGTACCGCAGGGAAATCGAGGACGAGAAGTTTACGCCTGAGGATGAGAAGACGCTCGACGAATTGGGCATCTAGTGGGCGACGAGGGTTTGACAAATACCCCCGAGGGGGTTGGACGTGGTCAAGTTGGTCACGTTCCGGTTCTTTTAAAAGAAGCGATCGATTTTTTAGCCGTAAAGCGTGGTGGGACCTATATCGACGCCACGGTGGGCCTGGGCGGGCACAGTTCAGAAATTGCAAAACGCCTCGGCGCACCGGGTCATTTGATTGGCCTCGATAAAGATCCAGCAGCACTAGCAGTCGTTGGTCGTTCGTCGTTGGTCGTTGGCCAAAACGAAGACTGGCCGACGGTGACCCTAGTGCACACGTCGTTTGCAGATTTTGCCAAAGACCAACGACCAAAGACCTACGACGGGGTTTTGGCCGACATCGGCGTAAGCAGCCTGCAATTCGATGATGCAGCGCGAGGCTTTAGCTTTCAGGCAGACGGGCCCCTTGATATGCGTATGAATACGCAGTCGGGGCAGACTGCCGAACAAGTGGTAAATCAGACGGACGAGGTCACACTCGCCAATCTGATTTACGAATTCGGTGAGGAAAGGAGGTCGCGGAGAATCGCCAGAGCCATTGTCCGGTCGCGGCCGATACAAACTACTGCACAACTTGCAGGGATCGTATCAGCCGCGGCCCGGTCAATGAAACATGAGCGCATTCATCCAGCGACGCTGACCTTTCAAGCTCTCCGAATCTTCGTAAACCGCGAACTAGACGATCTGAAGGACCTGCTGCAAGCAGCGCCTCAGATCCTGAAACCGGGCGGGCGGCTGGTGGTGATCAGCTTCCACTCGCTGGAGGACCGAATCGTAAAAGATTCCTTCCGCGAAGGAGTGAAGCAAGGACACTACAAGCTGCTCACAAAGAAACCAGTGACACCCGGTGATGAAGAGATTGGTCGCAACCCGCGAGCACGCAGCTCCAAGCTGAGAGCAGCGGAACGAGTTTAAAAAAAAACGCTGCGCAGACAGCGGACATAGAAGTGGTGGGTAAGGGAGCTTTACCAAAATGTTCAGAGGAACACTCATTGACGAATTGATTGCTACGGTAGAACGCGCCGAAGATCGCATCGAAGCCCGCACCTACGAGGAGCAGTCGTTGATTCAAACCGAAAGACTCACCTACTTCTATACGTTGGCGCAACAAGAAATTTCGCAACTCGAACTGGCCGGGGTGGCATAAATGGCAGCACAAGCCAGTAGTTCCGACAACTTCACGCCGTCCCTGCTGGACAGGTACGCCGGAAATTTATTTCAGCAAGGCAATCGACAACTCGCGCCTGGTAAAGATCGAGGATCCCAGCCGTGGACGTGAAATGAAGTTGTTCGGGACTGCACTCGCGTGCTTGTTCCTGCTAGTCATGACCTTTGCCTGGCAGCACTTCAAAGCCATCGAGTACGGATACAAGATCGAAGCGCTGCGTACGCAACGCAACGAACTGACTGAAAACAATCACGCGTTGCGGCTGGAAGAGGCTTCCCTCCGGGATCCTGAGCGGATCGATATTCTGGCGCGCAAGATGGGTCTGCAAACTCCGACGGCGGGACAGGTTGTCCGCATGGATTCAGCAGCGCCGCGGAACGAGATGCCGGTCATGGCCAGCATGACACCAGTATCGGTAATCTCGCAGCGGTAAACGGAAACGTGTGGAGACGGGGCTTTCCCCGTCCGTCGAGTAAAGCTCGACAACAAGGTTCAATGGCGGCTTACGCTAGTTCAGCGGGCCGCCACGTTTGTCTGAGCCTCTGTGGCAGTTCCTCTGTGAGACTCTGTGATCTCTGTGGTTAGGTTTTAAAACCTTTAACCACAGAGGACACAGAGTTTCACAGAGGCACTGCCACAGAGAAGTCGAATCCTATGAAAGCCAGCACATCGCGCAACGCCAACAACACCCAGCGGCTCTACATGCTGGGCGCGATCCTGGTGTTCTGGTGCTGCGCCATCTGCCTGCGCCTGGTCTACCTGCAAATTTTCCGTTACGGCGACTTTGTCGAGCGCGCGCAACATCAGCAACAGCGCTCAGTAGAACTTTCTGCCAAGCGCGGCGTCATCTACGACCGCTCCGGACATGAACTGGCAATGTCAGTTGCCGTAGATTCAGTCTTCGCTGTGCCCAGCGAACAAACCGACCTGGCAAATGCCATCTCGCTGATCACTCACATCACCCACGAAGATCCCCGCGAAATTCTGGCTCGGTGTGAAGCTTCGAAGAGTTTTTGCTGGGTAGCCCGCAAAACTGACGCGGACGCTGCCGAACGCATCCGCGCTCTCAACCTTCGCGGTATTTATTTTCAGAAAGAATCACGCCGCTTCTATCCCAAGCGTGAATTGGCGGCCCAAGTTCTCGGCTATGCCGGGATGGACGATAAAGGACTGAGTGGGATTGAACGCCAGTACAAGGAACAATTGCGCGGCCAGCCTGGACGCATTGCAATTTCTGTAGACGCTCGCCGCAAGGATTTCGGCAGCGTGGAGAAGCAGCCTGACCCCGGCGACAATGTTGTTCTTACCATCGATCAGCAAATCCAGTACATCGCCGAGCGCGAGTTAGACACCGCAATCAAGGAAACTCACGCAGAGGCAGGCACAGTTGTCGTGCAGAATCCGCGCACAGGAGAGATCCTGGCATTAGCAAACTGGCCCACATTCAATCCGAATGTCCCAAAGGAAATTACTTCCAAAAAGCTAATTAATCATGCGGTCAGCAACGTTTACGAACCGGGATCAACCTTCAAACTCGTGACGATCGCGGCAGCATTGGAAGAAAAACTGACACGCCCTGATGAGGTCTTTGACTGTCAGATGGGATCCATCGTCGTGAATGGAAGGCGCATTCACGATTGGCACCCATACGGCATGTTGACGGTTTCTGACATCCTGGCTCTCTCCAGCGACGTTGGCGCGATCAAAATCGGCCTACGATTGGGCAATGACCGCTTTTATAAATACATTCGCGGATTTGGGTTTGGGACGAGGACTGGCATCGAATTGCCCTACGAAACCCGCGGACTGGCGAAGGCCCCGGCTGATTGGTCAAAAGTGTCCATCGGTGCGATTTCCATGGGACAGGAAATTGGAGTTACACCCATACAGTTGTCGGCCATGGTTTCGACTATTGCCAATGATGGTGTCTGGATCGCACCGCGAATCGTTGCGGGGGTAACGCCTCCTCAGAACTCCCCACAGACCATTGCTTTTCACCCTGCGGAGGAACGGCGCGTGATTTCCACCATAACCGCGGCGCAAATGAAACAGATGCTGCAAGGCGTCGTGCTGCACGGAACTGGGAAGAAAGCGATTCTTGAAGGGTACAGTTCAGCTGGAAAATCGGGTACAGCCCAGAAAATTGATCCAAACACCCGGACTTATTCAAAAACAAAACTCATTGCCTCCTTCGCTGGCTTTGCCCCGGTCAATAATCCGGCAATTACCGTGGTCGTAGTCTTGGACTCTCCTCAAGGAGAGCATCACGGAGGAATGATCGGTGCGCCGGTTTTTCAACGTGTGGCACAACCCGTACTGGAATATTTGCACACTACTCATGATATTGAACTGCCTGCGAACCGGCAGGTCCTCTTGGCACAGAGAAAATTATCAGAGAAAGACGCGGAAGAAGGATCGCCGGACCGCCTGGGAGATGTAGTCGATCCCAACGATGCTGCCAGCATCCCCGAGCCACCTCCTGTGCCCGAAGCACGGCCATCTGCGTCGGAATCAGCCGGGGTAGTGCAAGCGGCATTGCGACAGTACGAACACTCGCCTGCTCCAGCAGCGGGCGCGACGCCAATTGCCAAAGGCCAAACACCGCCGCCGGCTCCTTCACAACCTCTTGCAGGAACGGTGGTGCTGGACGTCGAGCAAGGAGGCATCGTTGTCCCTTCCTTCTCGGGAAAAAGCGTGCGGGCAGCAGTCGAGCTGGCCCAAGCAAATGGTCTGGATCTGGATATCGTCGGCAGCGGTTTAGGGATGGACCAGTCCCCCGTTGCGGGTTCACATGTAGCCACAGGGTCCCGCGTGATAGTGAAGTTCGGGCGTTGAGTTCCAACGTTACCCTATAATTCACTCCAATGACTTTCCAACAACTCCTGTACGGCGCGGAAATCCTCGCCCAAAGCGGAAACCCGGCCATCAACGGAGTCGAGTATGACTCGCGACGGGTGAAGCCGGGAGTTGCCTTTGTTGCGATGAAGGGAGAGTCCAGCGACGGAAACAAGTTCATAGACAAGGCGATCGCCGCGGGAGCTACTGCCATCATTACAGACTCGTCCAGCAAAAAGCCCCGCGACGGAGTGGCATGGGCACAGGTTCCACATGGACGACGCGCTCTCGCTCGCGTAAGCGCAAATTTCTACACGCGCCCTGCTGAACGGTTGTCCGTCATTGGAGTCACAGGGACAAACGGGAAGAGTACAACCGCTTACCTGGTCGAAGCCATACTTACCGCTGCGGGACGCAAGAGCGCTCTGGTGGGAACGATTGAATACCATGTTGCCGGCAAAGTTTTGCCTGCTCCGCACACCACGCCTGAATCGCTCGAACTCAATCAGATATTCAATGAAGCGCTGGGCAATGGTGCAACTCACGCCGTAATGGAAGTTTCCTCGCATGCTCTCGCCCAAGAGCGTGTTTATGGAATTCCATTTAGCACGGCGATCTTTACCAACCTCACGCGCGACCATCTCGACTATCACCACACCATGGACGAATATTTCGCCTCCAAACGAATTCTGTTTGAGGGATGCGGTACCGAGCCGCCGCGAGTTACTGTGCTCAACACAGACGACGAATATGGAAGAAAGCTCGTGGATGTAAGCCGCCACCATGGTTCAGAAGTCCTCACCTATGGATTGTCCAAGGGAGATTTTCACGCCGAAAAGATGGAGATCACTTCTCGAGGAACTCGCTTCGATCTGAACACGCCAAAAGAAGTAGTCCCGCTGTTTTCACCCATGATCGGCAAAGTGAACGTCTATAACATTCTCGCCGCTGCGGCGGTGGCCTACGCACAAAATTGTGACAGCCGCGCGATCTCCAAGGGGATAGCAGAACTGGCGCGGGTGCCTGGACGTTTTGAGCGGGTTGATTGCAAACAACCCTTTACTGTAGTCGTGGATTACGCGCATACCGATGACGCGCTTAGGAATCTGACGGCGCTGGCAAGAGAGTTTGTGCAACAGGCAGGGCAAAAAGGCCGTGTGATCACGGTTTTCGGCTGCGGAGGCGACCGCGACCGCAGCAAGCGTCCGCTTATGGGCGAAGCCGCTGGCAGAGGCAGCGATTTCGTAATCTTGACCTCCGACAACCCGCGCAGCGAAGATCCATTAGCCATCATCAACGATGCCCTGGTCGGTTTGCAGCGTTCTGGAACAAAATACAAAACGGAGCCGGACCGCAAGACGGCCATTTCTATGGCAATTCGCGAAGCGCGACCGGGAGATATAGTTCTGCTTGCCGGCAAAGGCCACGAGAAAGTACAAATTTCACGTGAAGGCACGATCCCGTTCGATGATGTAGAAGTCGCGCAACAAGCGCTGCGCGACGCCGGATACGACAATGCAGTAAGCGCTGGGGCCAAGAAACTATGAAGTTGACTCTGTCACGCATTGCCGGATTTATCTCCGCTACGGGCGAGTTCGAAGCGCAGCCGATTGCGTCGGGTTATTCGATCGACTCGCGCACCATCCAGAAAGACGAACTCTTTTTTGCAGTCAAGGGTGAACACCTCGATGGGCACGATTATGTAGAACAAGCCCTGGCGAGAGAAGCCGTGGCAGCAGTTGTTCAGAAAGACCAACTGTCACGCTATCCCACGAAATTGCGATTACTGGCAGTGGACGACAGTCTGCTTGCTTTGCAGAACCTCGCCGCGGCGGTGCGGCGGCTTTGGGGTAAACCGCTGGTTGGGGTGACCGGATCGGCAGGAAAAACAACCACCAAAGATGCGATCGCCCAACTTCTGGCCACGAAATTTCAAGTGTTGAAGTCCGAAGGAAATTTCAACAACCATTTCGGCCTTCCTCTCATGCTTTTAAAGCTGCAGCCTGAACATGACATCGCGGTGATTGAAATGGGCATGTCGCACGCGGGAGAAATTGCGGCGCTTGGCAAAAATCGCGCAGCCCAATATTGGAGTCGTCACCAACGTGGCCGCGGTTCATCTGGAATTTTTCCACTCCGTCGCTGACATCGCCCGCGCCAAGTATGAACTGGTGGCATCCCTGCCCATGGGTGGCACGGCGATCCTGAATGCGGACGATGAATACGTCTCGCAATTCGGACGCGACTTTCACGGCAAAGTCGTGACGATATCGGCTCTGGCGCTCTTAGCGGACGTTTGGGCAGACATATTGAGCCGCATGGCCAGACGGGATCGACTTTCGATCTCATCGCTGGGGGTTACCGCGAACATGTAACGTTGCCCCTGGTCGGAGCGCACAACATCTACAACGCTTTGGCGGCAGTGGCGGTCGCGCTGGAGCGTGGGATCAGCCCTTACCGATGCGGCCAAGGCTTTGGCATCTCTCGCGCCCGGCGGACAAGCGCGGGCAGGTCGTCAAGGTGGATAACATCACCGTCATCAACGATTGCTACAATTCCAATCCGAAAGCTTTGGAGTCCATGGTGAGTGCGCTGGCCGCCATGCCGGCAAGCGCAGCACATCGTGGTCGCGGGAGAGATGCTGGAGCTGGGCTCGGCTGGGCCGGAAGATGCACCGGCGCAGCCGGCAAGCACATTGCCGAACAGAAGAATTGATGTATTGATCGGCGTGCGCGGCCTGGCGCAGCAAATGGTGGATGCGGCGCGAGAAGCGGGAATCGGGCCGAGTTCGTGGCCACGCCGGAAGAAGCCGGCGAGTGGCTGGCCCGCGAAACACGCGAAGGTGACATCGTGCTGCTGAAGGCGTCGCGCGGAGTAAAGCTGGAACGGGCATTGAGAAGCTGGAATGCGTCAGTCGCTAGCGTAATCGCAGCCAGCGGCTAACGACGAGACCAACGACTAAACTAACACGGAGGCGGATTGCTCTATTGGCTGCTGTATCTGAAGCTGTTTCAT
The DNA here is from genome assembly GCA_963792305.1 of uncultured Acidobacteriaceae bacterium. Taxonomy (GTDB): domain Bacteria; phylum Acidobacteriota; class Terriglobia; order Terriglobales; family Acidobacteriaceae; genus CAWBXL01. Next base: position 39,897 of record CAWBXL010000059.1, read on the forward strand.
TATTTCCCGCCGTTCCGCATTTTCCGCTATCTCACTTTCCGTACTGCATTCGCCAGCCTTACCGCTCTGTTTACCGCGCTGATCATCGGGCCGCTGGTCATTCAACCGCCTGCGCGAATTCCAGATCGGCCAGTACATCCGCGAGGAAGGTCCGAAAGCCCATCAGAAAAAGCCGGCACGCCGACCATGGGCGGATTGCTGATTGTCATTTCCATCGTGGTTCCCACGTTGCTGTGGGCTGACCTCAGCAATCGCTTCGTGTGGATGGCGATCATTTCCGCTCACTGCATTCGCCGCCATCGGGTTTGCCGATGACTACATCAAAGTCGTTCATCGTCGCAATCTCGGATTGACCGCGCGCGCAAAATCTGGATCTGCAGATTGCAGCCAGTATCGTTGTGGCCGTCGCTCTGATCGCCATGCAGAACTATGGCATGTATTCGACCAAGCTGATTGTTCCGTTTTTCAAACAGTTCCGGCCTGATCTGGTGCATGCGAGCATCTCGAACAAAGTCCGCACCTGTGGCCTTTGGCATTTCTTCCCTTTATTGGATTTGTCATTCTCGTTCTTGTCGGATCAAGCAACGCAGTCAACCTTACCGATGGATTGGACGGACTGGCGATCGGTTGCACTGTAATCGCCGCTGGCGCGCTGACCGTCCTCACTTATATCAGCGGTCACGCCACTTTTGCGACTTATTTCGAACTTGCAGCGCATGCCGCAGATTGGCGAGTTGACGATTTTTTGCGGCGCAATGGTCGGCGCGTCCATCGGTTTTCTTTGGTATAACGCGCATCCAGCGCAAATATTCATGGGGGACGTAGGTTCGCTGGCACTGGGCGGCGCGATTGGGACCGTCGCCGTCATGATCAAGCAGGAATTGCTGTTGCCCTTTATCGGCGGGGTATTTGTGGTTGAGGCGCTGTCCGTCATCCTGCAAGTGGGGTCCTACAAATTGCGCAAAAAGCGCATTTTCAAAATGGCGCCGATCCACCATCATTTCGAGTTGCTGGGCTGGTCGGAGTCGAAGGTCATCGTGCGTTTTTGGATCGCCTCGCTGATTTTCGCCCTGTTCGCCCTGACCACTTTGAAACTGCGCTGAGAACCGGAACCTGATATCTAAGAACTGAATTTCCGAATCCACGCCTCTATAATCTCCAGTCAGTGGATTATACGAAAAACGCGTGCTGGTAGTCGGCCTGGGCAAGTCGGGCGTGGCTTCAGCGTTGTTTTTGAAATCACGAGGCGCACAGGTGACAGTCTCTGACACCAAACCGTCGGACCAGTTACAAGAAGAGATCCCCTTATTGCTGGACCAGGGAATCGTGGTCGAGACCGGCGGCCATGGTGAACGGACTTTCCGCGGGCAGGATTTAATAGTGGTTAGCCCCGGTGTTCCCGTCGATGCCCAGCCATTGGTCCAGGCGCGAGCCCTTGGCGAAACCGTCATCGGCGAAATCGAGCTGGCATCCCAGTTTTTTCCGGCACCAGTAGTCGCCATTACCGGCTCGAATGGCAAAACAACGACCACCACATTAGCGGGTGAAATCGTCACCGCCAGCGGCATTAAGGCCGTTGTCGGCGGAAACATCGGAACACCCGCGGTCTCACTCATTGCAGAAGCATCGCTCGAAACCGTGGTAGTGCTGGAAATTTCCAGCTTTCAATTGGAAACCATTCAAACCTTCCGGCCCCAAATTGCAGTCATACTCAACATCACTCCTGACCACCTCGACCGCCATCGGACATTCGCGGCTTACGTGGATGCCAAAGCGCGCATCTTCGAAAATCAGAATCCAGCCGATTTTACTGTGCTCAACGCGGACGATCCCACCTGTGTTGAATTGGCCCAGCGCACAAAGGCCCAGGTCATATGGTTCAGCCGTAAAAAAGAAGTCAGCCGGGGAGCCTTTGTCCACGATGGCCGGATTATTTTTCGAGACTCCGAAGGCCAGCGCGAGATCATGCTGGTCTCCGAGATTCCGCTCAAAGGTGCGCACAACGTTGAGAATGTTCTGGCTGGGGTCTGTGTGGGGCCTCCTGCGACTGCAAACCGGACCGCATTCGTGAAGCCGTGCGCAATTTTAAAGCAGTAGAGCACCGAATCGAATATGTGGCCACGGTGCGCGGCGTTGAATATTACAACGATTCCAAGGCCACGAACGTGGATGCCACCATCAAGGCGCTGGAGTCTTTTCCGGCCAATATCCACCTTATTCTGGGCGGAAAGGACAAAGGACAGCGACTATACCCAGCTCAACCATCTTCTTCGCGAACGGGTGAAGCAGGTTTACACCATCGGCGCAGCGGCGGAAAAGATTGAGTCGCAGATTCGAGAAGCAGCCAAAATAGTGCATGCCGAGACACTGGAGAAGGCAGTCAAGCAAGCGGCCTCAGCTGCACAATCGGGAGATATAGTACTGCTTGCCCCAGCCTGCGCCAGCTTCGACCAGTTTCGCAACTATCAGCACCGTGGGCAGGTTTTCAAAGATACCGTACGGACACTGGCATAAATTTCTTTAGTGAACATTCCTAGTAATCCCCTTCGGCAGCCAATAATGGTTCAATAGTGTTCTCTGCGCTTCTTGATCTCCGTTGTAAATAACAATCATGGCAAAGCGTGTCAGTGTTGACCGTTGGCTTT
>CAWBXL010000060.1:0-10201 GCA_963792305.1 uncultured Acidobacteriaceae bacterium
TCCATTTTTCCTCTGGCTTCATCTCATGGACCCACACGGCCCGTACTATCCAACAGAAGACGCTTTAAGTCTGATGGAAAACACGGAAATGACTGCCACACATGCGCGCTACCTGAACTCCTGCTGGAACCGGGCAGGCATGTCGGTCCAGCGCTATACGCGTCACCGCACTGAAATTGTGTCCCTTTACGACAGTGGAATCCGCTGGGTTGACCGGCAGATGGAAAATTTTGTCAAAACTCTACAGCGCCTGGGAATGTGGGATGACTGTATTTTTGCTCTAACAGCGGACCATGGGGAAGAATTTCTGGAGCATGGCGGCAGAATGCATGCGCCTCCTAAAGTCAATGAAGAATTGGTTCATGTGCCGCTCATAATTCGCATTCCTGGGGTTGGGTCTCATCGAATGATTGCCCCATTCAGCCTGTTGAACCTTGCGCCTACACTTTTAGATTGCTTGCAGGCCCCTTTGCCCGCCGAATTTCGCGGCCATACCTACTGGCAACAACTTCAAGCAGGAGAGGACTGGAATGACGAAATTATTGTAGAGTGCATCGCTGGCTGCAGTAATCCATCCCGAAGAAAAGATCGTCAGGGGGCGCGTATGCTAGCTGTCAGGGGAGCGCGCTACAAACTTATCTTCGATTTCGACCGGGGATTGGATCAATTGTTTGATTTAGAAGCTGATCCCAACGAATCGCATCCATTGCCTCGCGATGCTGCAAAACCTGTCCGCAGGCATTTACTGGAACGTGCACACAAACACATCGTACAATCCCAGCATTCCAAGACTGGAAAGCCACAAATGGTTTTGGCATTACGCAATCTCATGCTTGAAACTGGCAAAGAGGCTTGACGGCCTGAACAATGAGAAAAATTCGCATATTGTTCTTGCCTTTAGTGGATGCCGCCAACCTTAATGCGCAAAGCCTTAACACTCGCGAGATTGCTCTCAGATTAGACGCTAATCGGTTCGAGTGCTCGCTTTTTTATGCACATGACCCTGATCCGAGGCTGTTAAATCGTTCACACATAAAGTTTCTGCGTTTGCCGGCCCGCCTGAAAACTGCACGATTGTTCAAGGAAATGTTTTCTGGCTACGACATCATCGCTTATATGGACTATAGTCCGGCGAGTTATCTGTATGTTCATTTTCCGAAATGGCTACGAAAACAAACTAAAGTAGTGATGCATATTGAAAGTCTTTCTGAGGTTGGGAAGCAACCGGCAATGCTCAAGTTTCTCTATAACGGAATTGTGTCAAAGTGCGACTTTTACACGGGCATTACCGAACGATCCGCCCAGCACTTTAATTCGGTTATTCACCGCGAGGTCATGTGCATTTTGCCGATTGGCGTAGACCGTAACATTTTCTCATTGTCTCGAAATGTCACAAGTGATTCTCTGACCGTATTATTTGTCGGGACCCTGGTGGAACGCAAAGGACCTTTGCTTTTGCTTGAAGTAGCTGCGCGTTTTCCTCATGTGAAGTTCCGTGTCATCGGTCCGGACCGACACGGCTATGAACAAATTGTTAGGACGCGAATCGCTGAATTGAAGATAGATAATGTGGCCATCGAAGGCGCGAAATCACAGGAAGCAATTGTCCGCGCCATGCAGGAGAGTAATATTTTTTTATTGCCTTCTCGCGTGGAAGGGCTTCCAAAAGTTACTTTTGAAGCTGCGGCCAGTGGATTGCCCTGCATTGTTTTTCGCGATTACGAAACTCCTTCTGTCGTAAACGGAGTTACGGGATTTCAAGTCAACACAGTCGACGAAATGATCGAAAAACTTGGGTTGCTAATCGAAAATCCTCAGCTTCGGGAAAATATGGGTGCCGCGGGCAGAAAACTTACGGAAAAATTTGACTGGGACACCGTTGCCCAGCTTTGGCAAGATGCCTATTTGAAAATTGCTTCCATAGAAGTGTAAAGAAGAGAAGAATTTAATCTTCATGTCGAAAACCTTACAGAAGATTGCTAAAAAATTGTGCGATGTTGCAGGAATACCACGTTATTTTGTTCATCAAAATATATTTGAAACCAAGATGATGTTTGTCAGATTAAATACCCTGATGCCCTGGCAATATGCGCGGGTGCGGCGATGGGAAAAATCCGGCAACCTTCGGTTGGTCTTCGGGTGTGGCGACACTCGTTACCCAGGATGGGTGGGGGTAGATTGTTTTCGTGGCAAGTCGGTTGATCTACTTTTGGACCTGCGGCGCCCTCTTCCGTTTCACAACTGTTCTGTTGAGAAATGCTACTCCGAGCATTTTTTAGAGCACTTGTACCCCGAGGAAGTTGAATTACATCTTGCAGAAGTGATCCGAATATTGGTTCCAGGCGGTACATATCGTTTAGCCGTGCCGGCCGCGCTACGCTTCGCACAAAAGTACTTGGAAGGAAATGCCGATTTTTTTACGCTCGCCCATCCCTGGGAGCCGCGGCCATTGGATGCGGTACACAAAATATTCAGCTGGAATGGTCAGCACCGCACAATTTACGACTTCAGTCAGGTCGAATATCTGGCAAAACGGGCTGGATTTGCGACCATTAGAGAATGCCATGCGAACCAGAGCCCCGACCCCAACCTTAGAATCGATCGCAACGAACCACAGCGAGTGGCCGAGACTCTCTACGCTGAGATGACGAAAGCCTGACCCTTCTACATGCCACGACTTGTGATTGATGCGACTCCGGTGAGAACTGATGCCAAAGGAGTCGGGCGGTATGCTTACCACGTGTGCCTACAGATGGCGACGCATCTTCCGCAGAATTGGGATATGCACGTGCTTATCCACAATCAAGCATGTAACGTATTCCCACGGGGCTTTCGCGGGGAGTTGGTGCCTGTCCGCCAATCATCTGAGCTTGTCCATGGGGCTTTTGCACTAACAAACTACGTTCGAAAACTTCGCGCCGACATTCTGCTGAAAACCGCGGAAAGTTCCGGCCGCGTCCGCATTCCAACCGTGACTATTTGCCACGATATTGATGCTCTAATTCTCGCGGCGCAAGGGCGGCAGCAATCTGCAGTCCGCCATTATATTGATATCTTTAAGCACTCTCTTCGCCGTAGCGCGCTGCGTGGCAGCGAATTTGTGATCTGCAATTCAGAATTTACGCGTGCAGCAGTACAAAGTCATTATGCTATTCCGCCCGGGCAAACCGCTGTTGCCTACTGTGCTGTTGATCCTCGTTTCTATGAAATATCGCTCGCTGTAGACAAAGAAAAAATACGGCAACGATACGGGGTACGGAATTTTGTTCTGACATTCGCAACTGGTGATCCGCGGGAAAACTTCAAGGTGCTTCCGGTGGTAGCCCAAAAACTAAAAGAATCAGAAACCCAGGTTTGTTTGCTAATTGCCGGTATCAGGCGAAATTTGCTTTATGTTTCCGATTTGCGTACCCACTTTGTGGAACTAGGCCTCGTTGAGGGGGAGCATTTCATTCTGGAAGCATTTTTGGGAGCAGATCGTTTTATAGACCTTGCAGCGCTATACAGCGCTGCGGATTTCTATCTTGAACTTTCTCTGCACGAAGGTTTCGGAATGCAATTGGCTGAAGCCATGGCTTGCGGCACGACTTGCATTACTTCCCCAAACGGTGCACTGGCTGAAGTCAGTGGCGGGTACGGTATTTTCATTGATCCAGCCAGCAGTGAGAGTATTGTCAGCGCTCTTAAGACCTCTTACGGCGAAAAATTACACTTGCGGGACAATCGTGAGCAGGTCGCTTATACGCATAAATTTTCCTGGGATGCCATGGGTAAAGTGGTGGCCGGGATTCTGTTAAAACTGGCCGATAAGAAATCCGTAATATGAAACGGAAGCTTGTCATCGTGACGGAGATCATCGCTCCTTACCGTATTCCAGTTTTTAATGCGCTGGCCCGCCGTAGTGACATTGAACTGCATGTGATCTTTCTGGCTGAGACGGACGAAACCCAGCGGCAATGGCAGGTTTACAAAGGCGAAATTCAGTTTTCTTACCAGGTCCTTCGTGCCTGGCGCCGACGCTTTGGCAAGTACCACTGCCTGCTTAATTGGGGAATGCGCGATGCCTTATCAAAATTATCTCCGGAGGTCATTGTTTGTGGCGGATACAACTATGTGGCTTCATGGATAACGCTTGGTTGGGCGCGCAAGCGTCGAGTACCTTTGCTATTGTGGGTGGAAAGCACTGCCAAAGATCACCGTGGTGGACACACATTGGTAGAATCTTTGAAAACCTGGTTTATGCATAAATGTCAGGGATTTGTGGTCCCCGGCAAGTCGTCGTTTCAATACTTGCGTAATTACGGCATAGACGCAGAAACTATTTTTACGGCCCCTAATGCAGTTGACACCGATTTTTTTGCGCATACTGCTGAAGCCGTGCGTCGGGACGCGGCCAGTCATCGTCAGAAGTTGAATTTGCCGCCACATTTTTTTCTTTTTGCCGGACGGCTGATTCCGGGAAAGGGCGTATTTGATTTACTGGAAGCATACATGTTGCAAACGCCCGAACTGCGATCGCAATGGGGGCTAATATTTGTAGGTAATGGGGCGGCGTTATCCGAATTACAAACTCGCGCGTCGGGCATCACTGTGGGGTCTGTGCAGTTCGCTGGTTTTGCGCACCGCGAACAGTTGGCCGTTTACTATGGGTTAGCTGATGTGTTTCTATTTACAACCCATACAGACCCCTGGGGGTTAGTGGTCAACGAAGCAATGGCGTGTAAGTTGCCGGTGATTATTTCTGATGCAGCCGGGTGCGCAGAAGACCTGGTACAAGATGGATGGAACGGCTACAGATTCACGAGCGGCGATATAAGTCAGCTAGCCGCGCTCATGAAAAACATGGCGAGTGATCAGCAATCAAGGCATGAAATGGGAGAACACAGCTACGAGCGTATCCAACAATATTCGCCCGAAATTTGCGCAAACGGGATCGCTGTTGCCGCGCTTTCGCGGAGGAGTACGCAATGAACGATAACGGCTCCCGACCTCTGATCGTCATTTCGGTAGTGTTGTGCCTGATTACTTTTTCTGTTGCCCTCCTCCAACCCAGCTATCTTGGGGAATACTTCTATCTTGGTGCCCTGGTCTTTATCGAAGTCATGCTGGTTGCGCTTTGGGGATTCGCAAAGCGTTTCTTCCCCGTACTGATCGGAGTTTTCTTGTGGGCAGGGATCGATGTGCCCTTGAAGGATGTTTGGATCTCGCGACGGTGGTTTGTCCTGGGTATTGCTGCCATCGCAGGATTTGCCATTTATATCCGAAACCACAAACAAAGCTTCTCGGCCATTCACCTGACCGCATTTGCTTGCGTGCTGTCGGCGGTCATATCAGCATTGGTTTCTTCCTATCCTCAGACTGCTGTCTTAAAGGCACTCAGCCTTTTTCTATTGTTTGTCTACGCGGCAACCGGCGCGCGTTTAGCGGTGGCAGGACGGGAAGGGAAATTTTTCTATGGACTCTTAATTGGTTGCGAAATAATTGTCTGGGCCGGGATTATTTCCTATTTTATTTTTCACCACCCGCTTTTCGGAAACCCCAATTCGCTGGGTGCGATTGTTGGAGTGGTCGTGCTGCCATTGCTTCTCTGGGGAATTTTCGTCAGCCAGCAGACCAGCCTATATCGGCGCCGTACTCTTTCCTTTCTTTTGGGAGTTATGTTGCTGTTTGCCAGTTACTCGCGGGCCGGGATTATTGCGGCGACACTTGCTTGTGCCATTTTGTGTGTTTGTTTAGGCCGTTATCGATTACTCATAAAGGGTGCGGGTGTTGCACTGTTGGCGGCTTTGTTGGTTGCCACCTTTTCTCCGTTGCGTTCTGAGCAAGCCGGCTCTCTTTTGCAATTTATCTACAAGGGAGAGCAGGAGAAGGGAATCATGGCGTCGCGTAATTCAGTTTGGGACCAGACTGTTATCTCTATTCGCCAGCGCCCATGGTTCGGCAGCGGCTTTGGTACCGTCGCAACCGACTACGATGCGACGGTCGCTACGACGGCCGGTTTTCAGTCTGGTGGTGTTACCCGCGAACATGGCAATAGCTATCTTGCCATTCTGGAGTGGGTTGGCGTATTGGGCGTGATTCCGTTCTACGCGCTGGCTTTGATCGTTGCTACTCGTACCTCTCAGGTCTTTATTTGGTTGAAGCGGACGAAAGATCCATTTTCTCCAGCCGTTCCCATTGCCTTGGTGATGGTCGCCGGATTGATACATGCCGGTTTCGAAGATTGGATGTTCGCTGTCGGCTATTATCTTTGCGTTTTCTTCTGGAGTTTGGCTTTCGTCCTGATTGATGTCCTTCCTACGAATGCCCCGGGCTTTGCGCTATCGAACCCCACGTTTATTCCTCCACCGACCGGCAATCTTGATCTGGCAATGCCAGGCCGATGATCCATCTTTTTTTTAACGCTTTGGCGGCAAGCGCCGGCGCTGGCCTAACTTACGTTCGCAACATTGTTCCTGAACTCGCTTTGCGGGAAGATGTCCGAGCGACGATTGCCCTGGCCCCGTCATTCAGGCGTGAATTCCAGACAACTAAAAATATCGAATTTACTGAACTAGAAGCGGCAGGAACGGCCAGCCGTTTTTGGCGGGAGCAGAATGTATTGCCGAAGATGATTCGCAATGCCGCAGCCCATGTCTTAATCTCCACAGGGAACTTTGCGTTGCGTAAATCACCAGTGCCGCAAATTCTCCTGTCTGGCAATTCTTTGTACACATCGGCGGACTTCAATCATGATGTATTGGCACGCCACGAGTATGGCGCATGGCTCGACACTCATGTCAAAGCAATCTTTGCTAAAAGGTCGGTGTATTGGGCAGATGTGACTGTTGCCCCCAGCCAGGCCTTCGCCAACGTCCTCCGCGACTGGACTGGGCATGACATAACCAGCATTTATCACGGTTTCAACCGAAATCAATTTTTCCAGGACGATTCGTCCTTGTCTTCCGATGTGCAGGAAAAGATCAATGCCGCAGACGGAGCGCTGAAGTTGCTTTTTGTCAGCCATTACAACTACTACCGTAATTTTGAGACTCTTTTGCGAGCAGTACCGCTGCTACGGAAACAAGTAAAAGATAGAAAAATAAAATTGTTTCTGACCTGCAGATTACATTCCCATCAAAACCCTGGGTCTTATAAAGCGGATACAGCATCAGCTTTGGTACAAAAACTCGATATTGCGCAAGAAGTAGTCGAGCTTGGTGCAATTCCTTACAGCCAGCTGCATCATCTATATCGCTCTGCCGATATCTATGTGACACCAGCATATGCGGAGACTTTTGCACATCCCCTGGTGGAAGCTATGGCTTCTGGTTTGCCGATTGTTGCATCCGATACTCCCGTGCATCGCGAGATCTGTGCTGGAAGCGCCGTTTTCTTCGACCGTTTCTCGCCCGCGGCATTAGCGGAACAAATATTGATGGTCGGCACTTCTCAGGGCTTGGCGCAAGAGCTCAAAGATTATGGGGGAAAAAGATCGGCCGATTTCTCCTGGCGAATGCATGTGGACAAAATTGTTGAAATTGCCCAAGCTTTGGCTGCTCAGAGAAACTGATAAACAATTACTGGCGGTTGGCTGAAATGTAAAGGCTGTCTGCTACATAAAGCAAAGGGCGAAACCAGCCGCTGGCTTTGCGTAATATCTCGGACAGATGTACGACTGCCCGGTATCGAACCGGCATAAACCGCACGTCACTAATTTGGGAATTAAGTGAAAAATAGCCATCTACAAATATTTTGGTGGGGCCAATCTTCCTTCTGGAATGCTGACATCAACTCATTAACTGTCCAGTACCGAACTTCAAAATCACGGGTTTTGCGAAAGCCACGCCGTGTCTGGTGATATAAGCAGCGAACACCAAAGACATTAGGCATTTGAATCAGACAGTTTCCATTTGGACGAAGAATTTTCCGAATACTACGCAAAGTCTCTCGCGCATTTTCTTTAGAAAGATGTTGCAAAACACTATAGGAGAACACCTGGTCGAAAGATTCATCGGGAAACGGCAAGGCTCGTCCATCCGCGACCAGATACTGTGCCTCAATTCCCAATTGCCGGGCTACGCGTTTCGCTGCACGCATTCCTTTGAGGGAAGGGTCAATTCCTGTGATGCGATAACCTTTCCGCGAAGCCGCAATGCACCAGCGTCCCCAACTACATCCGATCTCCAGAAACGACTTGCCATTGCCATCGGGGAGATATAGGTTCGGGATCGGATACTCTCTAAGCTTTCCGACCAAGTGTTGGTAAAGCGATCCGTTCGTGGCGCCGATGCTATTTTGCACGAAAGGGTCTATTTCTCCAGGCCCGACATTAAATTGTGGTAACTCCGCAGCATCGCCGGACGCTGCAACGGCCAGGGAGCGGGTCCCTTCAATGTGAGTCTGGTTCATTTCGGACAACAGTAATATTGGGGTACCCTCAACAATCGCGTACTCATGCCCTTTAGGGCAGCGTGCCTGGTGGTTTTCAATTTGTAGGGGTGCTTTATCTCGCGGACAGACAAGTGCAACTGGAAGTCCCGGGGACCCATCCGAGTTTGCAATTTGGTGGGCTACGGACAAGTTAGCTGCTTTCCCCGTATCGCGCGGCAGGGCTATTTCTATTACCGTCCAAAAGGACTGGCGACGATGGTAGCATACGCATCCTGAAGTCTTATTTCGGTAAACTGAAGAAGAACTATGGCGAACATGGCCATTGCAAATCCGTCATCTCGCACGCAGAACAAGTTTGCGGAGGTCGAAGTGTCTGTAGTAATGCCCTGTCTCAACGAGGCGCAAACAGTGGGGACCTGCATTGGAAAAGCGTTACAGGCATTTCGTGAGGCCGGCATTGCAGGCGAAGTCATAGTAGCCGATAACGGCAGCACCGACGGTTCCCAGGAGATTGCAACGCGACTCGGCGCTCGTGTGGTGCCGGTCAAGGATCGAGGATATGGCAGTGCTCTAATGGGCGGTATCGTCGCGGCGTCCGGCAAATACATCATCATGGGCGATGCTGACGACAGTTATGATTTCGGGCATATTCCGCGCTTTCTGCAAGGACTTCGCGCCGGAGATGATCTGGTTATGGGGAACCGGTTCCGCGGCGGAATTCTCCCGGGGGCGATGCCGCCACTACATAAATATTTGGGCAATCCTGCACTTACTCGCATCGGTAGACTCTTCTTCGGGGGGGGCAGCGGAGATTTTTACTGTGGTCTGCGAGGTTTCAGCAAACAGGCGTACGAAAAAATGGATTTGCGTACGACTGGGATGGAATTTGCCACCGAGATGGTGGTCAAAGCCAATCTCCTCCGCATGAAAATTGGAGAAGTGCCGACGACGTTATCTCCCGATGGACGGGGACGGCCTCCGCATTTGCGTACTTGGCGCGACGGTTGGCGTACTTTACGTTTTTTTCTACTTTATAGTCCGCGCTGGTTGTTCCTGTATCCCGGAATCGTTCTGATGTTGGTTGGTTTTGTTGCCGGAGCATGGCTATTGCCCGGCCCCAGGCAAGTCGGCGCAGTTACGTTCGATGTTCATACGTTGCTCTACGCGGCGATTACAATTCTCCTAGGGTTTCAAGCCATCGCCTTCGCAATTTTTACCAAGCTGTTCGCTATCTCAGAAGGACTTCACCCTCCTGATCCCGACTTTGAGCAAATCTTCCGTTACGTCAATCTGGAGAACGGTCTCATAGTTGGAGGGACCTTGGCTGCTACGGGCTTAGTTACATCGATTTATGCAGTTAAAGTTTGGGGAGCCCATAACTTTGGTCCCTTGGATTTTTCTCATACCCTGCGCATCGTCATCCCCGCGGTGCTATGTCTCACACTGGGGGTCCAGGCGATATTCAGCAGTTTTTTTCTGAGCGTTCTTGGGATGCGCCGTCGGTGAATGCTCTTGACCGTCTCCATGAATATGGGGTCCTGCCTCGGCGTGCACAACGCCTCGCCGATCTCCTGGCAGAGATGATTCCGCATGATTGTACGGTGCTGGACGTAGGATGCGGCGACGGTCGGATTGATACGCTTTTGTTAAAGCAAAGGACAGATTTGAAAATCCATGGAGTCGAAGTCTCCTCCAGAGCACAGACATCGTTCCCCGTCACATATTTTGACGGTACAACTCTTCCTTTCGAAAAACAAAGTTTCGATGTTGTTATGTTTGTAGACGTGCTTCACCATACCAACGATCCATTAGTTTTGTTACGTGAAGC
>CAWBXL010000061.1:0-3706 GCA_963792305.1 uncultured Acidobacteriaceae bacterium
GACACGAAGCCGGGCTTTACCCCATCAACCTTTCAGTGCGGTGATCTCTTGGCAATCTATCCGTCCGAGGTGGGCGGCGGGCACCTGGATTGCGCGCAACCAGCAGGGTGTCACACTTGCGCTGCTGAACTGGAACCTCGCGGCTTCTAACACTCTTACCACACAACGTTCCCGCGGCACGCTGATCCCGCAACTCATCGGGAAATCTACGCCCGATGAAGTCAGTCGAAACCTGGGAGAGCTGACTCTCAATGGTTTCCTCCCATTTCGACTCGTAGGGGTATTTCAAAATCATCAACAAATTCGTGAATGGCGTTGGGATGGGACATCTCTCGTGTCCTTATCTTTTCCACGGGAGCCGCAACACTGGTTTTCCTCGGGAGCTTCCGATGAAATGGCGGAGCGCATTCGTGGAGAAGCCTGCCGAGTTGCGTGGCTTGAACAAGACGCTGGATCTTTGCCGTGGTTACGCGCGCTGCACTCCTCGCACCGCCTTGCCGCAGGTCCGTTCAGTGTTTGTGCGCATCGTGAAGAGGCCGGCACGGTTAGCTACAGTGAGAGTAGTTTGCGACATCTACCGCGCCAGCTTCCGATATGTTGACGGCTCTCCGTGCTGTAACTCAGCAAGCGACTTTACCCTGACCATACCTCGGGCGAGTCAAGCTTTAAGCAAAAGCGAATGTGCTCCACCCGCTACGGCGCGCATCTTTCATAAGGAGATCGCCGAACATCTGCGCGTTTACCGCGAGTCCGCAACAGATGCTCTTGGAGAATAAAAACCAGCGGGCGGCCCGGGAGGAGACCACTACGAAGCAGAGTTCGTTGCAAACCTGCAACAAAAAAATGGACCGCAACAGATCTGCGGCCCACATAGCATATTAGTTCGCTGCAATTCCATTCAATCCAGATTTAGCAGGCAAACCTTCTACCTCACCCAGACTCGCCAAAGTTCCGTCCCGGTGAATCTCGAAGATTCCTATCGTCCCGTGCCCGTGTTCAGACTGTAGAGGAACTTTCCGTTCGAACTCACGGTAACGTCGAGGTCGGTGCTGCCCGCTGGGAGAGTCGCCACAGTCGTTCCCGGCAGAGGCGTCAACGAGCCATCCATCCCGATGGAGAATCCGGAGATCGTCGAGGTAGCGGAGTTGGCGGTGTAGACATAATGTCCATTCGGAGTGACTTGCAACCAGCAAGTCGCCGCGCCCTGCGTAGCGACACTCGGGCTTATCACCGACAGAGGGTTTCCCGGATAGGCCGCATAGGAAGAAATTGCCGAGGCATTCGTGCCACCAGCCGGACCTGTTTCTACAACCAGCGCAGTTCCATTAGCAGCGAATTGCACAGCAAACGTACCCGGCCCCGCACTTGGAGTGGTAATAATCGGCCCGAGTGTTCCGTCAGCATGAACGCCGAAAGAGTCGATCTTGTTGGTCGCCTTCTCCGTGACGAGTAGCAAGCGGCCGTTTGGATCGAAGGTAATCGATCCAGGTCCGGTACTGCCTGTGCTCAGCAAATAGTTTGCATGAGGAATTCTCTTCAGTTTTTGATCGCGGTTCAGGCGAAATCCAACAACGTTGTTGGTTCCACCTGCGTTCACTAAATATACGAGATCACCGTACTGCGCCACCGCGACCGGTTCGCTACCGCCACAGGGGACGACATCACTCAGCAATAAGAGATTACCGAATACGCGAAACACGGAAAGCTCCCCGCTTCCGGCGTTCACGGCAAACAATAATGAGCCGTCGTTGCTAAGGGTGAGGGAGCCTTGTGAAGCTAGAGGATCGACTGTACCTCCGCTTCCGCGGCCCCCGGTAAGAAATTTGTGACCGCGACCAAGACTACCGTCCGGGTTGCGAGGATAAGCGATCACTGAATTCTGGTTTGCGTCGTTGGTCATTACAAAAACCGCCTTGCTGCTTCCACTGAAGTCTTGCGCCTGACTGCGGGAAGGTGCACCAATAGCCATGGCGACCCCGAGGATCATCAACAAACGAACTGCTCTTAACATTACAATTCACTCCCTACCCGGTTTTGCAATCAATTGACTGCTGGGTATGGAGTCGATGATCGAACCTTCCCGAAGTTTCCAATTACGAAAACAAGTTACAAACTTTACATATATATGAGACTTGGGCCACAAGACACCTGAACAAAGTTTTCTTTTGTGGCATGAAACTTATTTGCCGCTCAGTAGTCCCATGGTTGTCGATCTATCTTTAAATGCTTCCAGAAGCTCAACATATTCAGGGAATGCCCAGATTTGTGCAGGAACCTTCAGCTGAGACAGCCCATGAAGTGGAGTTGATACTGCAAGTAAAAAGCGGGGAACATGACTTGTTTTACCGGCTGATCCAGCCCTACGAACGGCGCGTTTTCGCCACCGCAATGGCGATCTTAAGAAATGAAGCTGACGCTGAAGATGTCGCCCAGGACTCGATCCTCAAGGCATTCCGCCATATCTCAACGTTTCGTGGCGAGGCAAAGTTCAGCACCTGGCTCCTCCAGATCACCATCAATGAGGCGCGCATGCGAAAACGCCGCATGACAATCCGGCAGATGGAATCGATCAACGAAACCGACGAGAAAGATGACTACCGTCCGCGTGAATTCGCCGACTGGCGTGAGATTCCGTCGGAAAGCTTTGGAGCGAAAGGAAGTACGCAACGCGTTGAGGCGCTTTAAACGCATTGGAAGAAAAATATCGTTCCGTGTTCGTGATGCGCGACATTCAGCGCCTGAGCATCGAGGAAACTTCAAAAGTGCTGGACATTACCCAAGCCTCCGTCAAGACACGCCTGCCAAGGGCACGATTGATGTTACGCGATCTACTGAGCCCAGGTTTAAACGGGCAGTGGACTTCGAAGCTGGCCTTCGCCAAAGGAGTCAAGCCATGGGAATAACCTGCGAAACCGTTTGGCGCGAGAGTTCCAACTATATCTCTAGGGAAGATATTGCTCCTGAACTACGCCTCGCTATAGATGAGCACATCCAGGGCTGCAAGGAGTGCGCCTCGAGCCTCAATAGCATGGCCTGGCAACGTTGTCACTCTGTACGGTGACGAACGCATGTCAGAATTACCCGCCGGATTTTCGCAACGATTGCAGCGCAAGCTCGAAGCAAACAAGCCTCCCACACGCCGTCAGTTCTTCGGATGGGCCGTAGCATTCGCCGCATCGGTCGTAGCAGTCGGCAGCTTTGAACTCCTTCACCACGCCATGCACGAAAAGGCTGTCGAGACGCCCCACAAGCCAAAACCAGTTCCGCCGGACATGAGGTTGTAGTTGCCGATGGCGGACAGCACTTCCATCGTGCCGCATGCCCTCTGCTTCAGGGACGTTCCAACCCCCGCACCATTGCCGCCGCTGAAGCCATACATGAAGGCTTCGGGCCGTGTCCCCAGTGCATGAGCGAGTATTTGTGAGAAATGGACTAATTGTTCAGTAAGTCCCGAACACACTTATCTAATATTTTTGAACTGTAGTCTTGGATTGCTTGTGTAATCACATGTTTACAACTTTTATTCAATCCGTAGGCACTCATTAAGCCATGCCGCCAAGCCGAGAAAAGATACGCCACGTTGATCAAGGGGTATTACTGGTCTCATTCGCCCGGAAGGTTATCTCGGTCTGTCCGAAATGTGGAGGCCCGGCGTTGGTTACAAGCAAGCAGATGGGCTGTACCCTTCATCCCGACTCACGCTCGG
>CAWBXL010000062.1:0-7856 GCA_963792305.1 uncultured Acidobacteriaceae bacterium
CTCGTTGAGGTGGGTGTTGCGCGGATTCCAGCACAAATACACATCACGCGCGGAGCACAATGATCGACGGAACACGCTTTGCGGTTTTTGTGAGTACGGTGGCGATACTTGCGCTGACTCCCGGCGCTTCTGGACGTACTCAACGTATGACCCGGGATAAACCGTAGGATTGCGGCCCGTGCCGCTTTCACCGCCCAGTTCCAGCATGCGTGAGCCGAGACCGCGCAGGAACATGCGGTCATGCGATACGAAGATCATGGTGCCTTCAAAATCTTTCAGGATGCCGCTACAGGGAGCGGCCCACCCTGTTTTTGGTTTTCGCCATGCTCCGGACCAATTTGCAGCTTTGTGACCCTGGATACGAGAGAGGTTATCGGTGTTTCGATAGTGGATTCCGACATAGGGATCGTCGGGCGCGTTTTACTGCTAACAAAGGAACCTGGCTCGTCGCCAGCCGTGATTAGGAGATTCGGCGGGCGAATCGTCTCTTTCCGACACACGCCAACAAGCATGTTTTGGCAGAATGAAATCAATCTGACTCGCATTACTACTCCGCCCGAATTTCGTATACATAAACCCAAGACAGAAAATAATAGTGGAATGGTCATGCGAATGGGAGATTTGGCCTCGACCATGCCCGGCGTGGCGCGTCGGAAACATTTAGGGGGTTGGCCCACCCGCCGCCCCGAAGGTACTGCCTTTTCAAGATTTTTTGACACAACCCACCCCTTAGAATCTGCTTCCAAACGTGCTTGAGTTGCACATCCGCTAATGTCTCAGGCTCTCACATTCGCTCGGCCGGTGAAGTCAAGAAAGATCAAATGGATTGTGCCGTGCCTATTGATGTTTTGCGCCGCCGTAATTTTTTGTACTATTTGGCCGTTTCGTCAGGAAGCAATCGTAAAAGTGCTTGAGGAAGAGAGTTTCAGCAAAGTAACGGTAGGCACCTATCATAGGACATATTTTCCCTATCCGGGATGTGTGCTGGAAAACGTGGTTTTTCAACACAATTCTAAAAGCGGCACTTCCCCTTTAATCACAGTTCAGCGGATGAGGATCCAAGGGGACTTTGCGGGTTTGTTTGCTAAACACGTGAAACTGGTACGGGTGGAAGGGATGCGCGTATTTATTCCAGCGTTGGGAAGCGAAAAATTTGAGACACCGCAACGATCTTCAGTTGTGGTTGACGACCTGGTGGCAGATGGGGCTGTTCTCGAGGTGGCATCGCGAACCAAGGGAAATCCGCCACTCCGGTTTATGTTCCATGGATTTACCATGAGCAGCATTGGCGGAAACGGTGCGGCATCGTTCAAAGCCACTCTTTCAAATCCAGAACCGCCGGGTGAAATAACTACTACGGGAAAGTTCGGGCCCTGGAACGCCGACGCTGTCGGGAAGACACCTGTATCCGGGGAATATTACTTTCACGATGCGGACTTAAGTACATTCCCGGGAATCAGTGGGGTTCTTTCGTCGTCGGGAAAATATAATGGCACCCTCAATCATGTCGAGGTCGAAGGAAGCACCGATGTCCCCACGTTTTTGGTCAAGACAAGCTCGCACGAAATTAAGTTGCAGACCCAATTTCATGCGGTAGTGAATGCTGAAAATGGAGATGTTTTCTTGCAAGACGTGAATACAAACTTCCGTCAGAGCTCGGTTTGGGCGAAGGGAAGTATAGCGGGCGAGGAAGGCAAAAATGGCAAGACTGCCTCTCTGGAAATCACGGCCCATGATGGACGCATTCAAGATTTTCTTCTGATGTTTATTAAGGCGCCACGCGCGCCTATGGCAGGAATGGTCAGTTTCAAAGCGAAGGTCTTGTTACCGGCTGGGCAAAATACGTTTTTAGAAAAAGTGCAATTGCAAGGCGATTTTGGAATTGGTAGCGGAAGTTTCACAAAACCTGAAACGCAAAAAGGAGTCAACGACCTAAGCGGCACGGGTGATGAAGCCAAAGATAAAAAAGATAAAAATGATGAAGAATATCCTCAAAATGTGATGTCTGATTTGAAAGGCCACGTTTTGCTTAAGGATGGCACAGCTCATTTCTCCAATCTTTCTTTTAGCGTTCCCGGTGCGTTAGCGCAAATGGATGGAACCTATAATTTGATCAGCGAAAAAATTGATCTGCGCGGAACCTTGACCACGAAGAAAGAGGTTTCAGACACAACCCATGGAATAAAAGCGCTGCTGCTGAAAGTGCTGGACCCGTTTTTCAAAAATAAGCCTGTGGGGTACGTGACACCGGTGAAAATCGCCGGAACTTACGATCATCCATCATTTGGATTGGACTTGCATGACGATAAGAACCGGAACGCGAAATCGCGCACAGCTCATCTTCAGCAGCAGGTGAGACATTGATGCCTGTAGAAGGTTGTAACGGAATTATGATCATAAATCCTAAACGATGGCGGGCTGGCTGTGAGGAAATTTCCAAGTCCACTTGTATATGGATGAAATGTTTTTTATGGACAGAACTATAAGATTTTGGTTAACAAGGGTATCCAAACTACCAAGTAGGCGAACTATCATTATTTATACTTCGAAACGTACCGTGGCATCTCACTCCGACTGATCGAAGATGATCAATTCACGCCTGCATTGTTCTTTGGCGAATTGTTCGAGATAACTAGTGATCGAATCCCAGTAAATTGGGCTATTGCACAAAGTAGTGGTGGAGGGTATCGTCTCAGCCCTAAACCTTAGCTTGAAGTTGGGTTCTGGGAGAAATTCTTTGATCAGTATCCGGCCGCCATATCGGCTTTTGAGAAGGAAGCGCGCATCGTGCGAGGATTGCAGTGTTTTAAATATTTGAACAGACGAACGTTCCACCAGTGTACCGGTGGCCATCCTCAAGTTACTCAGGTACTGCATGGCTTCTTTGTGCTGTAGGAGTTACTGGTACTGACGTAATCTCGCCGATTAGTTTGTTCTTATCTCTCCCCACATCTTTCCGGTATGTTCTAAATCGGGCGCGCCACCGAAAGCTCCCACCGCGACCGTAGAAAGTTCAACTGCCGTAGAACTCTTACTGGTAGCCAAGCATCGCGCCATTCTCGTGCAGAGTGTGGACTTGCTAATCCGTAATTTGGGCTCTTTGGCCTCGCTGTGCTCAAAACAAATTTTGCCACTCAAGACAAAAGAAAGAGAACTGGAATGAAGAAGCTTATCGTTTTACTGGCCGCGGCGCTGGTTGCCACAACCACTACCGGTTGCGGGGGCGGTTCGTCCTTGTTCACCTACATCGCCCGCAGCAGCAATAGCGACAATACGCCTCACTTGTTTAAGGTGCACGGAACCAAGGGAACCCCGGAGGCGGTCGCGATCACCATTCCGCAAGACGCCAATTTCGTTTCCGCTAATCATGACGGAACTGCCGTCACCTATTGCCGCAACGCGGACTCCGGATTCGATATTTTCCGAATGGGAACCGATAGCGTGGAAAAACAGTTGACCACCGGGGCCGATGCTTGTGAATCAGTTTTTTCGCCAGATGGAAAAACCATCGCCTATGTGAGCGTACCAGCCGGCGGCGAGCCGGAAATCTTTACCATGAATGTTGATGGAAGCAATCAAAAAGCCTTGTATGTCGCACCGGTCAACACCCTGGTGCAGTTCCTTCCAGAGTTTTCCCCGGATGGCAAGTCGCTGGTCTTCTTCGTGGAAGCAAATAACGGCCTCATTGTTGGGCCAACCCCTGCACGTCCGCTGTCAACACAGGCATCCGGATGGCTGGCAGCGCACAGCAACCAGCGCACGACCGTGGCGCATGGCACTGTGCAACCGCCGCCGGGCACTCCGACAGTCAACGGCTGGTACACAATGAAACTTACCGACAGCCACCCTACGCTTGTCTTTACACCAGATTCCTGGTGGGGGCCGGCAGTGTACTCCGCGGATAGCACGAAAATCCTGTTCACGGACTACGATGGCACTGAATGGAATATTTTCAGCGTCAAACTGGATGGAACAGGCGTCACCCAATTGACTACCAACACCACAACCGCAGTTTTCTCTTCCGTACCTTACAAGGACAGCATCCTTTTCAACCAATACAACGGTGATACGCAGTCGTTTGATATCTATGTGATGGATCAAACTGGCGCCCATCAAACCCTGGTTCACAGCACGGCGAGCACCTATGAAACCCTAATTGACACGTATTACAGCAATGACTAATAAGTGAACCTGGAGTGCCCCGCATCTCGCGTTTTCGAGATGTGGGGCACTAACAGCGTACCGTCCGTGGCCGCGTCACAAACTCTCATCTTCAGAATCCGCCACTCGTTGATCCGAACCATCCCTGGTTCTCCATAAGCGCAAGCGCGGAAGCTACTCCATTCATCACAAAAAAGCTACAATGCTCCTCATGGACAGACGAACCCTATTGCAATCCATCCCTGCGGCGGCGGTGCTTGGCGCCCTTGCTGTCGCTGAACCACAGGACCATATGAGTGCAAACCCATCATCCGCTCCAGTCTTCGAACTTCGCATCTATCACACCTTTGAAGGCAAGCTGGATGATCTGCTGGCCCGGTTTCGCGAACAGCTTCATAGTGTGGTCGCGAAACCGGGCCAGCAGATCATCCAGCTTGCCTTCAAAGGTGTGATAGATGCGAAGTTCGAAGACTGGAGCGGATGATGGGTTTGCACTCATATGGTCCTGTGGTTCAGCGACAGCAAGGGCGCCAAGCACCGCCGCCGCAGGGATGGATTGCAATAGGGTTCGTCTGTCCATGAGGAGCATTGTAGCTTTTTTGTGACGAATGGAGTAGCTTCCGCGCTTTCGTTTATGGAGAACCGGGTATGGTTCGGATCACCGAGTGGCAGATTCTGAAGATGAGAGTTTGTGATGCTGCCACGGACGGTACGCTATTAGTGCCCCACATCTCGAAAACGCGAGATGCGGACTCCAGGTTCACTTATTAGTCATTGCTGTAATACGTGTCAATTAGGGTTTCATAGGTGCTCGCCGTGCTGTGAACCAGGGTTTGATGGGCGCCAGTTTGATCCATCACATAGATATCAAACGACTGCGTATCACCGTTGTATTGGTTGAAAAGGATGCTGTCCTTGTAAGGTACGGGAGAGAAAATTGCGGTTGTGGTGTTGGTAGTCAGTTGGGTAACGCCTGTTCCATCCAGTTTAACGCTGAAAATATTCCATTCCGTGCCATCGTAGTCCGTGAACAGGATTTTCGTGCTATCCGCGGAGTAGACTGCCGGCCCCCACCAGGAATCTGGTGTAAAGACAAGCGTAGGGTGGCTGTCGGTAAGTTTCATTGTGTACCAGCCGTTGACTGTCGGAGTACCTGGCGGCGGTGCACAGTGCCATGCGCCACGGTCGTGCGCTGGTTGTTGTGCGCTGCCAGCCATCCGGATGTCTGTGTTGACAGCGGACGCGCAGGGGTTGGCCCAACAATGAAGCCGTTATTTGCTTCCACGAAGAAGACAAGCGACTTGCCGTCGGGGGAAAACTCTGGAAGGAGCTGCACCAGGGTGTTGACCGGCGCGACATACAAAGCTTTCTGATTGCTTCCATCAACATTCATGGTAAAGATTTCCGGCTCGCCGCCGGCTGGTACGCTCACATAGGCGATAGTTTTTCCATCTGGCGAGAAAACTGATTCACAAGCATCGGCCCCGGTGGTCAACTGTTTTTCCACGCTGTCCGTTCCCATCCGAAAAATGTCGTATCCGGAGTCTCCGTTGTGGCAATAGGTGACGGCAGTTCCGTCATGATTAGCGGAAACGAAATTGGCGTCTTGCGGAATGGTAATCGCGACCGCCTCCGGGTTCCTTTGGTTCCGTGCACCTTAAACAAGTGAGGCGTATTGTCGCTATTGCTGCTGCGGGCGATGTAGGTGAACAAGGACTGAACCGCCCCCGCAACCGGTAGTGGTTGTGGCAACCAGCGCCGCGGCCAGTAAAACGATAAGCTTCTTCATTCCAGTTCTCTTTCTTTTGTCTTGAGTGGCAAAATTTGTTTTGAGCACAGCGAGGCCAAGAGCCCAAATTACGGATTAGCAAGTCCACACTCTGCACCAGAATGGCGCGATGCTTGGCTACCAGTAAGAGTTCTACGGCAGTTGAACTTTCTACGGTCGCGGTGGGAGCTTTCGGTGGCGCGCCGATTGATATCGGAAAGATGAGTGGAGACATAAGAACAAACTAATCGGCGAGATTACGTCGGTACCAGTAACTCCTACAGCACAAGAAGTCGTGCAGTACCTGAGTAACTTGAGGATGGGCCACCGGTACACTAGTGAAGAAAAAATTATTCAAATATTTAAAACACTGCAATCCTCACACGATGCGCGCTTCCTTCTCAAAAGCCGATATGGCAGCCGGAACTGATCAAAGAATTTCTGGGAGACCCAACTTCAAGCTAAGGTTTAGGGCTGAGACGATACCCTCCACCACTACTTTGTGCAATAGCCCAATTTACTGGGATTCAATCACTAGTTATCTCGAACAATTCGCCAAAGAACAATGCAGGCGTAAATTGATCATCTTCGATCAGTCGGAGTGAGATGCCACGGTACGTTTCGAAGTATAAATAATGATAGTTCGCCTACTTGGTAGTTTGGATACCCTTGTTAACCAAAATCTTATAGTTCTGTCCATAAAAAACATTTATACATATACAAGTCGACTGGGAAATTTGATAACCCGCCATCGTTTTAGGATTTATGATCATAATTCCGTTACAACCTTCTACAGGCATCAATGTCTCACCTGCTGCTGAAGATGAGCTGTGCGCGATTTGCGCGTTTGGGTTCTTATCGTCATGCAAGTCCAATCCAAATGATGGATGATCGTAAGCTTCCGTGCGATTTTCACCGGTGTCACGTACCCCACAGGCTTATTTTTGAAAAACGGGTCCAGCACTTTCAGCAGCAGCGCTTTTATTCCATGGGTTGTGTCTGAAACCTCTTTCTTCGTGGTCAAGGTTCCGCGCAGATCAATTTTTTCGCTGATCAAATTATAGGTTCCATCCATTTGCGCTAACGCACCGGGAACGTCTAAAAGAAAGAATTGGAGAAATGAGCTGTGCCATCCTTAAGCAAAACGTGGCCTTTCAAATCAGACATACAGCATTTTTTGAGGATATTCTTCATCATTTTTATCTTTTTTATCTTTGGCTTCATCACCCGTCCGTTTAGGTCGTTGACTCCTTTTTGCGTTTCAGGTTTTGTGAAACTTCCGCTACCAATTCCAAAATCGCCTTGCAATTGCACTTTTTCTAAAAACGTATTTTGCCCAGCCGGTAACAAGACCTTTCGCTTTGAAATTGACCCGTCCCTCCCATAGGCGCGCGTGGCGCCTTAATAAACATCAGAAGAAAATGTTGAATGCGTCCATCATGGGCCGTGATTTCCAGAGAGGCAGTACTTCCCATTTTCCCTTAGTCACCAGCTATACTTCCCTCGGCCCCAAACCAAAGAGCACTCTGACGGAAGTTGTGTATTGCACGTCTTGCAAGAAAACATCTCCATTTTCAGCATTCGCTACCGCATGAAATTGGTGCTGCAACTTAATTTCGTGCGAGCTTGTCTTGACCAAAACGTGGGGGACATCGGTGCTTCCTTCGACCTCGACATGATTGAGGGGTGCCATTATATTTTCCCGACGACGAAAGAACCCCACTGATTCCCGGACTTAAGTCCGCATCGTGAAAGTAATATTCCCCGGATACAGGTGTCTTCCCGACAGCGTCAGCATTCCAGGGCCCGAACTTTCCCGTAGTAGTTATTTCACCCGGCGGTTCTGGATTTGAAAGAGTGGGCTTTGGGGGATGCCGCACCGTTTCCGCCAATGCTGCTCATGGTAAATCCATGGAACATAAACCGG